>JAEDJS010000039.1 GCA_016296205.1 Treponema sp.
ATGGTGTCAGGAGCTCCCATGGCATTGACAAATATCATAGGAGTTCAGGATGACGCTATGCTACTAATTTCTTGGGCAGCCCCTTTTTTACACCACATATTTCCAATTAATTAATCTACTGTATGTTTTGCAACAACTTTGTCACTGATAATCATTCTAAGTTCTGAACCGCTGGTTACCGCATAAGGAACTGTAATTCGCCCACCATTGTGACGGAAGCTTGTATACTCTTTTTCTTTTCCATCTGGATCAATTACATTAATTTTAACGCTTACTGCATAAGGCAAAAGGTCGTAGTTGTGGACAAAAATTCCGTAAGACAAACCGTCTTTTACACCATCCGGCAATGCAATTGTACAAGAAACATGTGTATAATTTTCTACATATTCTTCATCAAAACTCTGCTGAACAGAAACTGCACCTTCCTTCTGACCGCTCTGTGCCAATGTTCCGTTAAAATCAAAAATCACCTTTGAAGAAGGCAGCAATTTTACAATCTGAGTAACATCTTTTCCAACAAGATCTTCTATTCTTGTCTTTTCAAAATTCATTCCGCTAGATACCACAAACTGAATTGCAACTGGTTCTGTAAGTTTTGTACCTGGTTCAATATCCTGAGAAAGAATAATTCCAGCTTCACCATTGCTTGGTTTATAAACAGGATCAAGAATTGTAACAAGCTGTTTCTGACCGCTGAACAATGTCTGAATTTCTGTACGAACCTTTTCAAAATTTGAACCTACATAATCAGAAACTTCTGTAAGCACTGAACCTCGGCTAACAGTAAGAACAACTCTTCTATAAGCCTTAACAATGGCACCGCCATCGGGAGACTGATCCAGAATTTTACCATTATCGTCCCCTTCGTCTGAATATTTAAGCTGAATTTTTCCGTACAATTCTTTTGACTGCAATTCAAGTAATGCATCTGTTAAAGTTTTACCTACAACATTAGGAACCATTACTTTTTCTGCGCCTTTAACTGTTGCAAAAAACACAGTGCAGCATGTAACAATCATCAAAATAAAAGTTGATAGCACTGTTACCAGAATTGTTTTTTTATTTTGTAATACTTCAGATATAAAATCAAAAAATGCAGTTTTTAATTTAGTAAAATCAATTTTCTTTGCCATACAAACACCTGTAAAAAATATTATTTTAATTTTATTCTATATATTGAATCTATTCAAGAAGTGCACCCACAAAGTTTCTTGTTCCATTCATAAAGCTTTTGTAGTCCATTGCTTTCTTTGCCTGAAGTTGAAGCTCTGTTGCGCAATAAATTCCACTGCCACATTTAATGAGAATTCCATTCTGTTTATTAAATTCAAGAACGGTTCCTGGTTTTGCATTTTCTGCAGTAACAGAATCCTTTAACTCACCTTCAAAGATTTTGCCTTTTATTATTTTAAGGGAAATTCCGTTGAATGTTGTAAAGGTTCCAGGCCATGGATAATATGCTCTGTTTTGTGCATCAATTTTGTGAACATCATTTGCCCAGTTGATTTTGCCATCTTCTTTTTTTATCATGTTGCAGTAGCTTGAATCCCCAGTCTGTTTTGTAAGGGGAGGCAGCTTCTGATTCTGGCTGATAAATTTTAAAGACTCTACAATTGGTTCAACACAATTTTGAGCGCAGTAAGTTAATAGGCTCTGAGCGGTTTCTGTTTTGTTCAAATTGATTTTTTTCTGAAAAAACAAATCACCTTCGTCGCATTTAGGACTAATTGTCTGAATACTAATTCCTGTTACATCATCTTCTGCAAGAATTGCCGCATTAACTGGTGTACATCCGCGATACTTTGGCAAAAGACTGGGATGCATATTCATTCCGCCAAATTTAAATAGTGCCATAAACTTTGGGCCAAAAATGTGTCCGTAAGCAAAACATAAAAGTAATTCTGCACCTGTTGATTCTACTGACTGGCGGCAAGGGAAGTCTAAATGTTCTGGTTCAAAAATTTTTATTGTGGAGCCGGTTGAATTGTTCCACTGTGCTGCAACCTGAGCAACTGGTGTTGGAACAAGTTCACTGTGTCGGCCTTTTGCTGTTGGTGGATTTGTTAAAACTCCAACAATTTCAAAACCATTAGACAAATCTTTTGACTTTTCTAAAAGACTTTTAAGAGTAAGGGCTGAATCTTCCGGGCTTCCTGCGTATAAAATTTTTAACATTGTACTTTTCTGTTTTTTTAAGAATTCTTTTTTGCGGCCTTTGCAGCTAACTTTGCCTGAATTTTTGCATTTTTAGCAGCTTTTGCCTTTGCTTTTTCTAACGCCTTTTCTGCTTTCTTTGCAAATTTTTCTTCTACCTTCTGTGCAAATTCTTTATCACCACGGTCAATGTAAACAATTCCGTCCAGGTGATCGTATTCATGCTGAATGATTCTTGCAAGAAGCTTATCTGCTTCCAGTGTAAAAGGCTTTCCATTCTGATCAAGAGCACTAACTGTAACTTTTAACGGGCGAATAATTGTTTCACTTTCTCCAGGAATGCTTAAACATCCTTCGTCATAAGGACCAGTTTCTGCACTTGTTTTAATTATCTGCGGATTAATAAAAACTCTCTCAACATCATCATCGCTAACGATAACAAAAAATCTTTTGGAAATTCCAACCTGTGGAGCAGCAAGACCAACTCCATTTGCTTCGTACATTAAGTCGAACATCTGATCCAGAAGCCCCCGGAATTCATCGTTTATTTCCGATGGATCTACTGGTGCACAAACCTTTCTTAAAACTGGTTCGCCTAATTTTAAAATTTTAAGTTCTTCCATTATTTTATTTTCTCCCCAATTCGAATTCTAGCAGCCTTTGCATGACATTCCAAACCTTCTGCATCACCAAGGATTCCACTCATCTGAGCACTTTTCTTTGCGCCACTGCCATTTGGATCAACTCGTAATGTAGTAGTTGTTTTAAGGAACATTCGCACACTTAATCCGCCAGTAAAACGGGCACTACCGCTTGTTGGCAAAGTATGATTAAGACCTGCTGCATAATCTCCAAAAACTTCTGCCGCATTGTGACCAATAAAAAGTGAACCATAATTGCGGCACATACCGATTAGTTTTTCTCTTAAAGGAGAATCTTCCATTGCCAGCTCTAGATGCTCCGGAGCTTTTTTATTTGCAAGTTCAACTGCTTCTTCAAGAGTTTCTGTTACAATAATTTTTCCGCAGTTTTCTACACTGCTGCTGGCTGTCTTAAAATTGTTTGTTAATGCAAGCTGACGTTCAATTTCTGCCTGAACCTTTTTTGCAACTTCCATACTGTTTGTAGCCATAATCGGCTGGGCAACAATGTCATGTTCTGCCTGAGCCAGAAGATCGGCTGCAACCCATTCTGCATCGCAGCTTTCATCGGCCACAATAAACACTTCTGTTGGGCCTGCAACCATATCAATTCCACATGTACCATAAACAAGTTTCTTTGCTTCTGCAACAAATTTATTTCCAGGTCCTACAATAACGTCAACCTTTGGAATACTTTCAGTTCCAAATGATAAAGCTGCAACTGCCTGACTTCCACCACAAGCAAATGCTTTTGTTACACCACAAATATATGCAGCTGCAAGAATGTTTTTATCTGCAAAAGGTAATCCGCCTTCAAAACAGTTTCCAGGAGTTCCAAGATTTTTTAAAGATGCATCTTCTTTCTGGCTTGGGTGAACTCTTGGCGGAGTGCAAAGAATTATTTCTTTAACGCCAGCGGCAACTGCAGGAGTTACTGTCATTACAACTGTGCTTACAAGAGCAAACCTTCCTGCCGGAACATAAACACCAGCTCTTTCTACCGGTATAGTTTTTTGGCCAGTAAAAATTCCTTGGTCAAGTTCAACTTCAAAATCTGTAAAACATTCGCACTGCTTTTTTGCAAATTTTAGAGCCATGTTATGACTGTAACAGATTGCTTCGTAAAGCTCTGGATTTTCTGCTTTTAATTCATCAGCACACTTCTTAAGTTCTTCCATTGGAATTTCCATAACAGAAGGACAGGAAACATCAAACTGACGAGTGTATTTTTTAACAGCAGCATCACCATTGGCCTGAACATCTTTTAAAACATCTTCTACAACTTTTAAAGAGTCGCCAAAGTTACGGCCATTGAAAAATTCACTTTCTACATCTTTAGAGTTTTGAATTTGAATCATTTATTTTTCCTTATGGCGTTTATCAAGCTCGTTATAAACATCCTGCCAGTCTACGCCTTCTTTGTACATAAGAACACTTACAAAATACAAAAGGTCTGCAGCTTCCCAGATTACGTCTTCCTTTCCTTCTGCTTCTGTTAATTCTTCTGCTTCTTCCATTACCTTTTCGCGAACACGTTTGTCATTCAATGTTGCAGTATAACTTCCAGGTCTTGGATTTGCAAAACGCTCACTGATTACTTTGTAAAGACGTTCCATGTTGCTTTTTGCAATTGGTTCGCTGCCAAAACAAGTCCATGCTCCTGTGTGGCAGGTTGGGCCATTAGGATTTACAGTTGCAAGAATTGTGTCACGGTCGCAGTCAACTCTGAGTTTTACAACATCAAGATAATTGTTTGAAGTTTCACCCTTTGTCCAAAGTGTATTTCTTGTGCGGCTAAAGAATGTTAGTTTGTTTGTGTCAAAAGTTTTTGCAAGTGCTTCCCTGTTTGAATAGCCCATCATCAATACTTCACCTTCTACACTCTGGGCAATAACTGGAACCATTCCGTCTACTTTTTCCCAGTCGATGCATCCCATAAATGCGTCTTTAAGATTTACAACACCAGTGTATAATGCCATTCCAAGTTGAACGTCACAATGCAGTTTTTCCAGTTCACAAATCTGTTCCAGAGAATTTACACCACCGGCAGCAACTACACGGCATTTTACAGCACTGCGCAGTTCCTTTACCATTTCCATATTTGTGCCCTGCATACAGCCTTCTTTTTCTACGCAGGTGAATAAAAGTTCACTGGCATATTTTTCTGCAGCCTTTGCTCCATCAACCATATTAATATCAAGACTTTCTGCCCAGCCTTTTACTGCGATTTTTCCGTTAATTGCATCAACGCTAATAATAATTCTGTCTTTGCCAATTGCCTGAGTAAGTTCTTCAAGAAATTCAGTATTAAGGAAATCATCTTTTGTGCCATCAGACTTCCATGCACTTGAACCAATGATTACTTTTTCTGCTCCCAAAGAAATCAACTCTCTGGCTTTCTTTACTGTGCGGATTCCACCTCCAACACGAACGTTGCCTTTTCTGAGAAGACTTTTTAAAAGCTTTGTATTAGGAGTATTACCCTTTTCGTCTACATTGCCCATTGCAGCATCCAAATCAATTACTGCAACTTCGCCAAAACGATTAAAATCATTAATCAAAGCATCTGCATCATCACGCTTTAAAACTAAATCTTTTCCGTTCTTTAACTGAACAACCGAACCGTCTTTTAAATCAATCGAAGAAATTACCATAATATTGATAATACCAAATTTCATCAAAAAGGTAAATAAAGGCAAACTTCAGAAATTTTCGACCGATTTTGTATTATAGATAAAATTGTGATATAATTGATATATATGTAACCAATTTTATGCAATTTGTTTTACTTTTTTATAACAGAACGATGGAGGTTTTATGAAAAAACTTATCACACTGATTGCCGCATCACTCATCTCTTTTGGTGCTTTTGCATTTAGCCATGGTATTATGGTAGGAGTTGATTATTCCCCAAGCGTTGTCAAGTATACATATTTAAGTGAAACTCTTACTTATCGTGTAAATTTTACAGACATCTTTGGGATTGATGCCGGTGTTAGATTTATGGAAAATTTTATACCAGTTGAAAATGAATCCATTGCTTACATCACACCATTACTGAACATTTATGCTGGTCCCTGGTACCTTGGAGGAGGATGCCAGATTACTCCAGGACTTTCAATAGACAATGGGCTTTTTAATCTTTACGCTCGAACTGGATTTATGTTCCCAAACATTAGAATTGCAAGAGGAACATTCAGAGTAAACACAGGTATTGAATTTTCCCCAACATTAATCAATGCAACTCCAACAGATGACAGTCCATCAGCAGCACTTGGAGCCGGTCTTGCATCTGCAATTGGATCCTTATTCAACTTTGTAAAACTAAATCTTGGAGTATCTTACTACTTTCCACTGGGTGGGTTTTAGTAAATAAAATTGTAAAATAAAAAAGGACTGTCTGGAAGAAATATCAATCAAATTGAACTCTTCTAATTTAATTCTTCTAGGACAGTCCCATTTTTTTTGTTTGCAGACTTTTTAGATTACCTGAAAAACTTTATCAACACATCCTGCAACACAAGTTCCACAGTTTGTGCAAAGTTCATAATCAATAACCGGAATTTCATTTACCATTTTAATTGCCTGAACTGGACATTCGCGAACACATTTTCCGCACTTAAAACATCCGGAAGTACAATTTTTACGGATAGAAGGTTTATTGTCACTTCTGTTTGCACAGAGAGCAACCGGCTTACCTAAATCTGCTGGATAAAGAACAAACAGTTTTTTAGGACAAACCTGTGCACACTTGCCACAACCAACGCATTTTTCTTTGTTCACTTTTGGGAGGCCGTCTGGTCCCATAGAAAGAGCACCATGTTTACAAGCTTGTACACAATCACCCAGACCACTGCAGCCAAATGAACACATTTTTGTTCCGTTAACAGTCATTACTGCACTGCGGCAACTTTTTATTCCAGTATAATGACCTCTACCGGCAGCACAATCTTTTGTTCCCTGGCAGGCAAGAACTGCAACTTTTTTCTGAATTGTTACTTCAACCCCCATGATTTTACCGATTTTAGCAGCCCCTTCTTTTCCAAGCCCCGGACAACCATTTGCTGGAGCTTTTCCGGCAACGATTGCAGCTGCAAGGCCATCACATCCAGGATAACCACAGCCACCACAGTTTGCACCACTCAAACAGTCTCTTACCTGCTGAACCTTTGGATCAACATAAACTGCAAAAATCTTCTTGAACAATCCAAGCAAAAAACCAAGTGCAAAGGCAACTGCAAAACTAATGGCAATAGTAAAAAGAATAATTTTCATTCACAATCCCCTTATTTGATAAGTCCACTAAAACCAAGGAATGCAAGACTAAGCAAACCAGCAGCAACAAAAAGAATTGGTGTTCCCTTGAATGCTTTTGGAACTGGTGCAATATCAAGACGCTTACGGATTCCAGCCATAACCAGAAGGCTCATCAAAAATCCTGCCGCACTGCCCAAAGCATAAACAAGACTCTGACCATAGTTATAATTCTTTGCAATACATTTAATTGTAACACCAAGAACAGCACAGTTTGTTGTAATCAGCGAAAGATAAATTCCCATTCCACTGTACAATGCTGGGCTTGATTTTTTAAGGTAGAATTCTACAAGTTGAACAAGAGCCGCAATTACAAGAATAAAAATCAAAGTCTGCAGGAATTCCAGTTCAAGTGGAATCATGATGAATTTATAGATTGGCCAGGTAACAGCTGTTGCAAGAAGAATAACAAAGCTTGTTGCAATTCCCATACCAGTTGCCTTACCAACATCAGCACTCATACCAATAAAAGGACAAATTGCCAGGTATTGAACAAGAACAACGTTATCCACCAGAAGTGCTTTAATAAAAATCTTCAACAAGTCGCTCATTCTGCACCTCCATTTTTCTTATTTGCTACTGCCTGCTGAATTGCAACACTTAATGCGCTTACAAGACCAAATACAAAAAATCCTCCTGCTGCACTGTTAAAGAAACCGATTCTATATGCTTCAGGAATAAGTTCAACTTTAAATGCTGTACCAGACAACAATGTTCCGGCACCAAAAAGTTCACGAATCAGAGAAATTAAAACCAGAACCCAAGTATAACCGATTCCCATTCCAAGAGCATCAAGAATTGATTTTCCAACACTGTTCTTTGAACTAAAAGCTTCTACACGTCCCATAATGATACAGTTAACAACAATCAATGGAATAAAAACCCCAAGAGCGTCATCAAGACTTGGAACATAAGCTTTTAAAACCAGCTGAACAATTGTTGTAAAAGCCGCAATAATAATAATAAACACCGGCAGACGAATTGAAGAAGGAATCAGCTTTCTAAAAATACTGATTACAATTTCACTCATCAGCAGAACGAATGTCATACTCAAGCCCATGCCCAGACCGTTGAATACACTTGTTGTAATTCCCAATGCCGAACACAAACCAATATTAAGAACAAGCAACGGATTTTCTTTTACAATACCGTTGGTGAAAACTTTACTTTTATCACTCATATTAATCCATTACTCCCCTTTTATTTCTTTTAAAGCAGCCATACATTTTTCTGCACCAGTGCGTACAAGATTTCCAACACCCTTAGATGTGATTGTTGCACCACTAATAGCATCAAAATCAGTTGGGCATTCAAAATTACTGCTGCTGCTTATACCGGCAAACTGTCCGTAGAAAGTTTTACCACTTGGCAGTATAAATGAAGGATCACTTGCTTTAAGTCCAAATCCCGGAGAATCTGAGTTGGCAAGGAATTCAACTCCAGTAATAAAACCCTCTGCACTTACACCCACAAGAATTGTAGCTTCGTTGTAAGTTGAACCAGTAACTTCTGCAACCGCACCAATTACTTTATCTGCAGTTTTAGCCACATAAACCTGATCTTTCTCTTCAAAAGATTCTGCTTCCGGCATTACTTTTTTCATTGCTACACTGGCTTTTTCCATCTTATTTTTCTGGATTAACGGTGAAGTAATATTATTTACAACAGCAAGACAAGTACAGGCAGCAACGGCAAATGCACCAAGTATAAGCCCCAGTTTAATCATAGACCAAACAGAAGTTTCATTTTTTTCTGAACTCATTTTGATTCCTCCTGCTTGTTTTCTACAGGTTTAGCATTTTGTTTTTTTGCTGAAGCTTTTTTACCGTAGCCATATTTACGAGTAGTAAGATTATTAAGGAAAGGAGCAATTGCATTCATTATAAGAATACTGAACATACATCCTTCCGGGTAACTTCCAAACTGGCGGATAAGGAATGTAATAAGTCCGCAGCCAGCACCAAACACAAGTCGTCCAGGACCTGTTACCGGAGCAGTTGCATAATCTGTTGCCATAAATGCAGCACCAAGAACAACACCACCGGCCATTAACTGAGCAGCAAGATCTGCACCAGTTTTGCCTGCACACAAAAGACAAACTGTAAGCACACCAAGATAGCTTACTGTTGCCCGCCAGTCAACAATTCTAATAAGAACAAGAATTGCCCAGCAGATTAAAATAATTAAAATTGAAGTTTCACCGATACAGCCAGGTCTAAAACCAAAGAATAAATCTTTAAGGTTTGCAGCAGAATCAAAGCTTCCAGACTTCATAAGAGGAAGTGCTGTTGCCCCGGAAATTGCATCAATTCCAGGTTTGGCAAAACTCCAGCGTCCATCAGCATTAGGAAGGAGCCAGCCAGCACCCATTGCCTTAGGAAAACTGATGAACATAAATGCACGACCAGTAAGAGCCGGGTTAAAAACATTTGCTCCAATTCCACCAAACAATCCTTTTGCTACAACGATTGCAAAGAAAGCACCAAGAACAACCATCCACACAGGAACTGCAGGAGGGCAGACAAGTGCAAGAATCAACCCTGTAACTACAGCGCTTAAATCTTTTACAGATGTACGCTTTTTGCCGATGATTTTCTGGAAAAGCCATTCAAAGGCAACACAGCTTAAAACACTGGCAAGAATTGTTACAAGAGCACGGACTCCAAAAATCACAACACCAAACACTGCTTCCGGCAAAAGTGCAAGAATTACAAGAAGCATTACTTTTGTGGTAGAAAGCCCTTCAGAAAAATGAGGACTTGATGAAAGATGAATATTATTCTTATCTGCCATTTTATTTTTTCTCCTGTGAAGCTTCTGCTTTGGCAGCTTCCATTGCTTCTTTTGCTTTTTTAGCCATCATTTCGTCACGAACCAATGCTTTGCCTAGTCTAAAGCGCTGTACAAGATGAACATGAGCCGGGCAAACATAAGCACAGCATCCGCATTCAATACAATCCATAAGACCAAACTTTTTTGCACCTTCCAGCTTTTCTGCTTTAAGTTCACGGTTAATCATAACTGGAGTTAAATGCATTGGACAAACATGAATACAGGCTCCACAACTGATACAAGGATCTTCTTCTAAATCACATGTTTCTTTTTTAGTAAGAAATATTACACCGCTTGTTCCTTTTGCAACCGGGAACATTGCGTTTGTCATTGCAAAACC
The DNA here is from genome assembly GCA_016296205.1 of Treponema sp. Lineage (GTDB taxonomy): Bacteria > Spirochaetota > Spirochaetia > Treponematales > Treponemataceae > Treponema_D. The sequence goes on from JAEDJS010000039.1 coordinate 10,282, forward strand.
CATCATTGGGCCACCGCTAATGATTTTGTATGTAAGCTCAGGGAACAAATCAAAAACCTGTGGAATAAGATCTCCAACAACTGTACCAACTGGAACTCTGATGTTACAAGGATTTGCAACTGCACCGCCACTGATTGTAAGTCCACGTTCGATTAAAGGCTTACCAAGACGAAATGCATCACTAATTGCAGCAACTGTTCCAACATTGATAATTACTGCACCGGCATCGGCTGGAAGCTTACCAGCTGGAATTTCACGACCAAGAACAGCCTTAACAATATTTTTTTCTGCACCCTGAGGATATTTTGTTTTTACAAGAACAACAGTAATATCATCACTATATCCACATTCAGCAATTTCTTTTTCCAGAATCGGCTTAATGTATGATTTGTTTGTTTCAAGAGCAACAACACCTTTTGCACCCATCAGTCTGAGTACAATTGCCATACCGTCGATTACACGGTGAGTTTCTTCCTGGAGAGTGCGTTCGTCAATTGTAAGATAAGGTTCACATTCTGCCGCATTAAGCAAAACATATTCAATTTCTTTATCCGGCGGAGGAGCCAGTTTAACGTGAGTAGGGAAAGATGCACCACCCATACCAACGATACCTGCATCACGAATACGGGCCAGCGCATCCTTTTCATCACAAGTAAAAGGATCCAGAGGTTCCATATATGCAGTTTCCTGAGCTTCATCTGCCTGAATAACAATACATGGAACTTCCACATTTGTTGTTACCATAAAACTGCCGATTTTTTTAACAGTTCCAGCAATAGAAGCATGGACCGGACAGTTCATAAATTTATCGCCGGTAGCAATCAACTGTCCTTTTTTTACAACATCACCAACTTTAACAACAGGCTGATTTGGAGCACCACCCATTGTTACAGGAATTGTTACAGTCTTTGTAGAAGGAAAAGCATCTTTTATTGCACATTCATTGCTAAGTTCCTTCCGTTCTGGTGGGACTACACCACCTTTGAAAGTAAATTTCTTCATGGAAGCAAGTATATCATATTTTAACCCATTTGGCGATATAAAATTTTCTTATAACAAAAAAAATATTAATAAAAAAAGGTTCCTCCGCACAGAGCAGAGGAACCTAAAGGAGGTCTATGAAAAAATGTATTATGCTATTCCATTAATTAAGGTAAGCACCATCTTTACCAATCTTGCCATCAACTTCGCAAGTTGAAGTTTTAAGAACATAAACACGCATGTTATCTTTGCCGATTGAATCTGATGTAAGTGAACCAGAGCAGTTTACTGTTTTACCAGTTACTACTTCGATATATTCACCGGCTGGAACACCTGTAAATGTAGCCTCAGCGCCGATTGCAACAAGAACAAAGCTGTCTACGTTTTCATCTGTGTAGCGGCGTTTGAATGAAATTCCACCTTCACAACCTTCTGTTGAATACTGACCTTTGCGCAATGCAGGAATTGCACGACGAATCTGGTTAAGGCGGATAACATGCTGTGCCAAATCGTGGTTCAATGTTTCTTTAACTGTACCACTAGCCGTATATTCACCAAAATCAGTTGCAGTTACTGTTCCTTCAAGATAATCTCCAAAGTAAGCACGTCCTGATTTATCAAGACTTGTTTTTACGTTAGCAGGGTCGATTGGCTTACCTGCCATGAACATAATTTCAGAACCGTAGTAAATACAAGGAATACCACGGAATGTAAACATAAGGTTCATATTGCGAGGCCATTCATCTGTTTTTGAATAACGTTGACCTTCCGGAGCATTATCTGGAGCATAGTCATGGCTGTCTACATAAACAACGTTCCATGTTGCATCGTTAAAGTCAGGGTCATTTGTACCAACTGCAGTTCTGAAAGCGTCAGGAGCATTGCTGAATGCCCAGTGCATTGGGAAGTCAATCTGATCAAGGTGAGAACGCATAGACCAGTCTGGTGTATGATAATCGTTACCATTCAACAGGTGGTTTGCAATTCCATCTGCCCATGCTGGATGATCATAACCACTCTTATATGTTGCAAAATGAGTAGAAGCGCTTGCACTGTTTACAGTATGGTCTGTCTGGCTCCATGGTAAATTTTCTGTTTCTTTCCATGTATAGAAAGAAGGAGAAAGAGCTGGTACACCTTCATTCCAGCGGCCACGGTAACGGGCACAAGTTTCGCCAAAGATGTAGAAGTTTTCTCCACCGGCTTCCATAAATGCAGGGATAAATTCCTTGTTGAATGTATAACGGCTAATGTGTTTTACTGTATCAATACGGAATCCATCAACACCCATTTCAATATATTTTGTATAACAGTCTTTAAGATAGTTGAATACTGTAGGGTTTTCTGTGTTTAAGTCTACACAGTCACCAGCCATCTGACCCAGCTGACAATTTTCGCTGTTCCAGTCAATCATCTTTGCATGGTGATAGATAAAATCTGTATCAATTGAATCTTCTTTCATGGCATTAATACGAGCCCCGTACTGAATACTACCCTTTTCGTTGTCGTAATCAGAACCACCTGCCATTGAAAGACCAGCCATAAGCTTGTTGTAAGCGTTTCCGTCTGTTGCAAGCTTCATAAATGGACTACGTTTTCCGCCTGCTGGGGTTGGAATGTCTTTATTTACATAAGGAGTAGTTTCTTTGTCAAACATGTGGAAAAGGTTCTTTTCACCAAAGTTTCCTGAATGGTTAAGAACGATATCCTGAATAACTTTGATTCCTTTTTCGTGACATGCATCAATCAAATTCTGATATGTAAATCCAGCTGATTCATAACGAGGGTCAACCTTACTAAAGTCGTAAGCATGGTATCCGTGATAGTCAATACCAGAAGCATTTTCTACAACAGGAGTAATCCAGATTGCGCTGAACCCAAGAGCCTTAATGTAATCAAGCTTTTCTGCAAGACCTTTAAAGTCACCACGCCATGCACAGTCACCGTCACCAAATGCAAGATATTCACCACCTTCGTCCCAACAGTATTCGTTGTTAGAAGGGTCTCCGTCATAGAAACGAGTTGTCATAAGGAAATAAATTGATTCATCACGGAAATCGCCAGTTGCAACATTAGTTTCTTTTACCTCAACTGTCTTTGAGTTTTTTGAAGTTGCACCTTCGTCATCTGTAACTTCAAGAGTAAGTGTGAATGAACCAGCTGCTTCAGGAGCACGAACTGTTACTTTTGATGTTGTAGCACCATTTACAATTGTTGCACCAGAAATTGTCCATTTGTAGCTGCGGATTGTTCCGCCAACTGTAGGATCGTAAGAAGAATCACCTGTAAATACTTTTTCTTTGCCAATTGTCATTCTTGCACTGCCATTGATAACTGCCACTGGAGGAAGGTTTTCATTGCTTGAAGTAAATGTGAATGATTTTGTTTCAGAAACATTTCCGGCACCGTCTGTAACATAAACTTCTACAGAGTGAGTTCCGTTTTTAAGAGGAGCTGTGTCTACATTAACATTAACATTGTCTTCTTTACCAGAAATATCAACTGCATTTTCTGTACCATCAATAGAAATGATTGCTTTTGCCAGATTAATATCATCAGTTGCAGAAATAGAAATTGTAAATATACCAGTTATTGAACCTGTCTTACTTGGAGTTACACTTACAAGAACAGGTGATTCTGTATCTTCCGGATTTGACGGGTACCATTCATTTTTATAATACCACCATTCTCCAGCTTCTCTAGAAAGGTTTTTTGTCTGGGAGGAACCATTGATATTGGTAAAAATCAAATTACATGATGTAGTTTCAAGAGTGTAATCGTACCAGCTGCCGTTTAATGTCATTGATTTTCCAGGCCAGTCACCGCAGAATTTCTGACCGCCGTCAACCCATGCATAAATATTTGTAAAATTCAAATCTTTTGCGCAGTGAACTTTAATTCCGTCGCCGTCATAAGAAGGTATATCTGCTTTTGCTTCTACATTTACGGTACAGTTTGCAGAAACATTTGGGGCTGCTACAGAAGTAACTGTAATTGTTGCAGAACCAGCAGATCTTGCACTAACAATACCACCTGCTACAGTTGCAACAGCTTCATTGCTTGATGACCAGAGAACATTAGTTAAAGTTGTATTAGAAGGAGTAAATGCTACAGTAAGTTTTTTACTGCTTCCTTCTGTGATTTTTACAGAACTACTTGAAATTGTAATTGCAGTAGGTTTTACATCCATTGGCTCATCTATTGGATCATCTGGATCATCAACAGGAGCTTTTTCTTTAACAATGAAAGAAACAGTAGCAGACTTAGAACCAGCAGTAGCAGTAATAGTTGCATTACCTGCAGCTACAAAATGAACTGTTCCGTTTGCGCTTACTGTAGCAACAGCTGGAGCTGAAGAAACAAATGATACTGCAGGATTTGTTGCATCGTCCGGGAGAACTGTTGTGCGCAGTTTAATATCTGCATCCCCAACAGTATATTCTGATTTTACAGCACCAATTGTAACAGAAGAAACTTCTACAAATGGCTCTTCAATTGACTGCCATTTTGCATAGAAAGTTGCATTTCCAATAATTGTGAATGGGTTTGCAACAGCAGAAGTACATTCAGAATCTGTAAACCATCCGATGAATGTATATCCAGGACGAGTTACTGAAGGCAAATTGATTGTTTGGCCGTTCTTTCCTGTCATTGGTTCTGCAGAAGAAGCATCGTCTGCATTTGAATCAAAACTGATAGTATAAATTGTTTCTACTGGATCCCATTTTGCGTAAAAATGATCTGTTCCAGTAAGGGTGTAAGGATATGTAACAGGGGTTATACAGTCACTATCCAGATACCATCCAGAAAATACAACTTGTGCAGTAGAAGTTGGAGTAAAGATTTCGTTCATATTCAATTTGTCCGAAGCAACTGCCACTTCTTTAGCTGTTCCGTTGTAGTGATAAATAACTTTCTTTGCAGCATCAGTAAATCTAAGAAGAAGAATATTACTTAATACGCCGTCAACAGAAGCTCTAATTTTTGTTGTTCCTGCTTCTTTTGCAGTTGCGTGCCAGATACCGTCTTCATCTTGGTCAAAATCACAGATGTTAGTACGTACAGTTTCAATTGAAACTTCTCTGTACTGAGCATTTGATGGAAGAACATCAACATAAAGTTCAATTGGGACTCCCACAACACCATTTGTTTCATCTGCTGAAAGAGTAACACTTACAACAGGCACACTGCTCTGTTTACAAGAACAAATAAAAATTGCAGCAAACAATGTGAATACTGCAGCCACTTTGGAAATAATTTTTTTACCAAACATTTTTAAACTCCTAAAAAGTAATGCATAATTTGAATTCTTTTTTAAATTTGAGCATTAATTGAAAAGCAGGACGAAAAATTTTAAGCCCGTGTTTTAAATTATAACACGAGCCTAAAAAATGTATTATTAAAATTTTTATAATTTTTTCAATTTAATTGAAATAAACTTAATTATTTACTTTAAGAAAGTATCACCAGTTTCTGCTCCCAGCACTTCTGTTGCACCGTAAATGGAAGCTGTTTCATTCTGAAGAACATAAATTCTTGCATTACCAGAACCAGTACAGCCACTTGTAGAAAGACTTCCACCTTCTGCAACAGTTTTTGTATCACCAGTAACAACATCCACATATTTTCCGCCTGGAATACCATTAAAAGTAGCATCCCCACTGATTGTTACAAGGGCAAAACTGTCTGTATTTTCATCAGTGTAGCGGCGCTTAAAGCACATATTTCCGGAACAGTTGTCTGTTGAATACTGCCCTTTCTGCAAAGCCGGCACTTTTCTGCGGATAATGTTCATTCTGCGGATGTGCTGTGAAAGTTTGCTTTCCAGAGTTGTCTTAACGTTTCCACTGGCAGAAGAATATGTACCAAAATCAGAAGCTGTAACATTTCCTGTAATGTGATCGCCAAAGTAAGCACGACCAGTGTTTTCCAGTGCATCATTATATTTGTCGATTCTGAGACCTTTTTTAAATTCAACTTCACTTCCATAATACAAACATGGAATTCCCCGGAAAGTCCACATAAGAGTAATGTTTTCTGCCCAGTTGTTTGTTCCGCCTTCATAACGCCACAAATCATTTCCATCCTGATCATTTCGACCGTCTACAGCAGGACCATAATCGTGACTGTCTACATAAACTACGTTGTAAGTTGAATCATTAAAATAATTGTCTTCAGCCTTAGCGGTTCTAAATGCTTCACCGGCATTTTTAAAGTTAAAATGCATTCCGTAGTCAATAACATTCAAATCTGATTTTTCACTGTTATCAACTGGAGAATAATTATTACCATTAAGGAAGTGATTCTTTTTGTGAGTAGTGTAATCATACTGTTCATGATCATCAAATTCCTTTTGGCACAATGCAAGGTTATCTTTTCCGTCGGCAGAAGAATGATTCCATGGATAACTTTTTGACGGCTTCCACGTGTAATACAATGGCGAAACCTGAATACGACCATGGTTAATAAATTCATTTGTACGGCAGGCAACTTCTGCGTACATATAGAAATTATCATTTCCAAGTTCGGCGGCTTTCTGTTTAAATGCTGGAGCAAAAACTTCATTCATTGTAAGACGACTAATGTGTTTTACTGTATCAATACGGAATGCATCAACTCCCCGTTCAATAAATGAATTGTAAACCTCTACCATATAATTATAAACCTGAGGAAGCTCTGTATTAAGCTCCATACAGTCTCCTGCAAACTGACCAGTTGTTACAGTAAAATCTTCCCATCCGATGCTTACATTTTTGCGGTAAATCATGTCTGCTTCTTTCATCCACTGGTCGCGGCAATGATACTGCCATGAAGGACCATTTTTTGTATCTGCAAGAGCGGCCATATAATCAGA
>JAEDJS010000095.1 GCA_016296205.1 Treponema sp.
AAGGAGTTCTTGACGGAAACCGCATATTAAAGGAAGAAACTGTAAAATATATGAGCCAGGCAAAACTTCGCCCGAACCTTCAGCAGTGCTTTGACTGGAAAATGGAACACTGGTCCGGCTACAGTTATGCAAACCTGAACCGTGTATGTATTGATCCGGGAACAGCCCGCGCCATTACAGTAAAAGGTGAGTTTGGCTGGGACGGCTGGCTTGGCACTTACATGAGTGTAGATATCCACAATAATCTTGCCATCTGTTACATGACTCAGAAGGTGGACGCCGGTACCACATGTGTGACACGAAAAATGAAAAATATCGTTTATACAGCATTTTAGTGACAAAAAGAATAAATTTAATTATACTAAAGTTTATAAGTAAAATTTAATGTTGGAGTAAATAAATGACAGCACAGTTTGTTGCCAAGATTATTGCTTTCGTGCTTTATCTTGGAGTAATGATTTATGTTGGATTAAGAAATGCCAGCAAGAACAACAGTTCAGCTGACTTCTTTTTGGGTGGTCGCAAAGTAGGACCATGGGTAACAGCACTTTCGGCAGAAGCATCTGACTCATCAGCATGGCTTCTTATGGGACTTCCAGGACTTTGTTATCTTGGTGGTGTTCAGGAATCAATCTGGACAGCCGTTGGTCTTATTCTTGGAACATACTTAAGCTGGCTTTTCGTTGCAAAACCACTTCGCAAATGTTCTATTGCTTTCGGTGACTCAATCACAATCCCTGAATTCCTTTCAAACCGCTTCAACGATAAATCACATCTGTTGTCAATTGTATCTGTTATTTTCATTGTTCTGTTCTTTACTATTTATACAGCTTCTGGTTTCGTTGCCTGTGCAAAACTTTTCAACTCTGTATTCGGAATTAACTACCATGCAGGTCTTGCAATCGGTCTTGTTGTAATTCTTTGTTACACAGTAACAGGTGGTTACACAGCAGTTTGTACAACAGACTTTATCCAGGGTTCTTTGATTTTCATTGCTTTCGTAGTTTCAACAATCATTGCAGTATTCGTAATTGGAACAGGAAACGCAGCTCAGGTTTTCAAAAACTTCCAGGAAGTAACAGGAACAGAACTTCAGGCCTTCAACGGTATGGGTATTGTTTCAGCTCTGGCTTGGGGACTTGGTTACTTTGGTATGCCACATATTATTGTCCGCTTCATGGGAATCCGCTCTAACTCAGAAATCGGAAAAGCACGCCGTATCGGTATTGTATGGATGATTATTTCTTATATTGGTGCAATTCTGATTGGTACTCTTGGAACTGTTTATCTTAAAAAATATGGAATCACTCTGGATTCTGTAAGTGCAGAAACAGTATTCTCTGCAACAATGCAGAATATGTACCCGGCATTCATTGCAGGTATTTTCCTTTGTGCAATTCTTGCAGCTTCAATGTCTACAGCAGACTCACAGCTTCTTGCTGCTTCTTCTGCCGTTAGCCAGGATATTTTCAAAGGACTGATTAAAAAAGATGCAGAAGAAAAAGACGTTCTTACTGTAAGCCGTGTAACAGTATTCCTTATTGCATTGGTTGCTCTGTTCCTTTCTCTGAATCCAAACTCTTCAATCTTTAATCTGGTTTCATTCGCATGGTCAGGATTTGGTGGAACATTCGGTCCTCTGGTACTTCTCGCTCTTTACTGGAAACGCACAACAGCTCCAGGGGCTGTTGCAGGTCTTGTTTGTGGTGGTGTTGTAGATGTTATCTGGCACTACATTCCTTCATCTGTTGCTCCAATCTTCGGACTTTACGAAATTGTACCGGCATTCCTTGCTTGTCTGGTAGTAACTGTAGTAGTTTCACTCTGTACAAAACAGAACGAAGAAGTTGCTGCAAAGTTTGAAGAATACAAAAAAATGGCTGACTAATTAATTCACAATGCAAAATTATTTGTGAAAAAGAGTGCGTTCTGTTTGGGAATAGTATTTTCCGAAACAGAACGCTTTTTTTTTTAACATAATCTTGTTAATTAAAAATATTAATAATAAAATTAACTTATATTAAAAAATATGAAAGATACTGTTTTATTATTATGATCTCCACAAAACTTTTTTTTCCCTCTTTTCGCAGAGTCTTTTTCTCTTTTTTGTTTTGTTCATTTCTGGTTATAACTTCCTGTGAAAATTTCTTTTCTGGAGGAAATGACTTTATTGATAAAATGAAAGAAGAAGTCCGTATTTCAGAAGCTACAGAAATAAATGTAAGTGTTCTTCCTGTAAATATGTCGGACGGACGAATTATCAACAATGTTGAATCTACTCAAAAGGTGGGGGTTCCATTTCTTGTTGAATTTGAAATCGATTCCAGCCGCGGTAATTTCTATCGCTGGGCCGCATATGTGAATTATAATGCTGAAAATCAGCGTCAGCTTGGATATGATGAAATTTCTTTTTCAAACAAGAATTCTGCAAAAACAGAAATTACAATTAAAAAAGAAATTACGAATATACGTATTGTGCCTGAAATTTCAGAACATCCTGTGGTTACAGTAAAGTATTCTGATTTTGATGCTTCTCCAGACCGATCAGAACTTCCAGGAACAATTTATATAGATGATGTTCCTCTGGCAGGAACTAATTTAGCACAGAAAACTTTTATAAGTAATGAACTGAAAATCTACAGATATACAGTTAGAGTAAAAACAACAAATCATTATGCTTTTAAGGGCTGGAAAGTTTATTCAAAAAATTCGGGTGCCATTTATTATTCATCAGAAAAAAAAGATCAGATTGCAGAGGGCATTGAAATAAAAGAAAGTGATGAAGAAAGCAACCTTCCGAACTCTGCAGGCATTTCACAGGCAACATTGACCTATTCAATTTATAAAGATTTTGGCAGTGACCTTGTTATAGAACCGGTATTTCTGCAATATCCAAGAGTGAATATTGATAAACCGGAAGGCATTGAAGAAATACTTAGTAATGGTTCCGCTTATTCAGGACCAATCAATGTTATTCCAGAACAGGATTATCAAATTACTCTTAAAACAAAAGCAGGCTTTGGTTTTGCAAGATGGAAGTTTTATAGAATAATTGATGGAGAAAAACAGTACTGCGAAATTGAAGATTTGCCTTCTTTAATGATGACGCCGGGAGAGCCTGTTATTTCTACGCAGTCAAAAGATTATGGAACAGTTACAGTTTCCCTGGTTTTTAGGCTTAAAGATTCCCTTGAAAGTTCTGTTTATTTTGAACCGGTACTCTCAATAAATCCGGAAATTAATTTTGTAAATCCTGAACACGGAAGTATTGAACCTTCGGGAAAAAATTTTCAGATCTCTGGAACAAGGTTTTCTGTTACTGCAAAGGCTGATACAGGGTATGCAGTTACAGGCTGGGTTTTGAAAAATGCCAGTGGTGAAATTATTGCAGAAATCAGTCAGAAA
>JAEDJS010000040.1 GCA_016296205.1 Treponema sp.
GCGCTGGAAGACATTTCTGAAATTGAAGAAAAAGAAAAAATGATTAATTCAATAACCAGGTTAAACGGGAAAAATTGCCTGATAATGAATATTTACTGCGAAACAAATTCCAACAAAATAATTTGTGCAAAAAAAATCAGAAAGATTCTCAAGGAAAGTGATTTTAATAAACTGCAGTCATTTATTCTTTTGGACCAGGGAAAAGAAATTCAAAAATCAATAATAAAAATTCTCTGTTCATTTTTTGAATCAATAATATTTATTTCTATTTTAATCCCATGTTTTTTTAAATCAAAAAAATTGGCTATATCAGTTATTTTTACTCTTGTGGTGAGCTGTATATGGTCACTGGGAACTTTTGAATTGTTTGGAATTCAATTGAATCAAAAATCAATTTTAGGTTTAACACTTTCCCTGGGATTAATTTCTGACACTTGCCTTCTAATTATAGAAAATTTTACCAGTTCCCATAATCCTTCTGTTTTTAAGTTGAAAAATAAAAAAGATTTACCTGCAATAATTATTTCCCTCCTTACATCAATAATTTGTCTTTGTCCCTTAATATTTTTTAACAAGCTTATCCCAGGTTCAAAAGATCTTGCATTAACAATTATTATCATGCTCTCCACATCTACAGTTATAAGCATGATTTTTTTACCAGATTTTTTAATTTTTTTAAAACCACTAAACAAAATCTCCAGCTCAATTACTTTTCCGGATTTTAAATTTCTTCCCAGATTTATAAACAACAGGAAATTATTTTTTATTCTTCAGCCAGTTTCTATTTTACTGATTTTTATTATTCCTAAATCTTTAACAGATCAAAGAAAACAGAATTATGTTTTTTGCCAGGTTGAATTTGAATCAAATAAAAAAGCTTCATCCGTAGAAAAGGATATAAAAAATTTCTGCGATAAAATTCTGGAGAGCCAAAAAGTTAAATTTATTCAAACTGAATGTTCCACAGGTCAATCATTAATTTATATTATTCCCAAAAAACAAAAGTATATAAAAAATATCAAAGAGCAAATTCAGATAAACAAAGATTTAATTGTTAACGGAACAGTTTTTACAGAAGGTCTGTCTGAACAACTGCAGAAAAAAAACACCTCTTTTAAAATTGGAATTACCGGTTTGTCCCATAAAAAATGCAATTCACTAATAGCAGAAAAATGCAGAATTTTAGATAATAAAAATTGCAGAACAGTTTTAAATTTTAAAGATGGAGGTTCACAATTAGTTTTTACTCCAGACAGAGATTTAGCAATAAGAAATCAGTTCACATCTCAACAAATAGCATCAACTGCCAGCTGGATATTATTTGGTCCTGTAGCAGCTAAATTTATAGAAGACGGAAAAGAAAAAGATATTAGAATCAAAGCAAAAAACAACAATGATATAGCTTTGCAAAATCTAAAGGAGTATTATGTTCCTGCAGGGAATTCTCAAATTCCAATTTTTGAGTTAGGAAAAATTTCTATAGAAGAAAATCAGCTGGCTCTTTTGCGCTATAACTGCAAACCAGTATCATACATGACAGTAACAAAAACAGGAACAAATATTATTCAAAACATTAATAAAGTAAAAAAACAGTTAAAAAATTCAACATTGCCGGAAGGATATAATTATTTATTTCCAGAAGAATTAAAAGAATCATGCAGACAATTTTTGATGCTGTATGCAACATTATTTCTTTCAATTATTTTTATTTTTATTCTGACTGCAACTCTTACAGAAAAAATTCTAAACAGTCTGATTGCTGCAAGTATAATTTTTCCATCAATCTTTCTTCCGGTTTTCCTAAGATTTATTTTTAATTCTGGAATTGAATTTGGTGATTTTATTGGCTTAATTTTATTAAGTGGAATTACAGTAAACAATTCAATTTTTATTTTATCCAGCAATAATTACTGGGAAAAATTTAAAAGCATCACCACTTCCGCCTTAACAACTTTAGCCAGTTCCCTGCCGTTAATGTTCATCACAGGAGATGTTTTTACAAACCGGTTTTCTTTTACAATGTTTTTTGGAATTTTAGGAAGCTGGTATGTTAGTTTATACCTGTTTCCAAAAGCAATAAAAAAACGCACTTCAAATTGAATCACTATCCTAATTGCCAGACAATTGCTTTGCCAGCAGACAAGTGCCTTCAATCATTGCTTCGTGCTCAAGTGGAGCAATTCTTGCATAAAGAGAATCAGGAGTGTCATCTTCCAATACTGGAACTTTTTTCTGAACAAGAATTTTTCCAGTGTCGCAGCCTGCGTCAACCAAATGAACAGTACAACCACTTTCTTTTTCTTTTGCGGCAAGAACTGCTTCGTGAACATTATGCCCCCACATTCCAACTCCGCCAAATTTAGGGAGCAAAGCCGGATGAAGGTTTACAATTCGTCCGCTGTATTCAGAAATAATATCACCACCAAGAACAGTAAGGAACCCGGCAAGAATAATAGCCTCAACTCCATTTGCTTTGCAGAGTTCCAGAACTTTATTGCTTACTGCAATTCTTTTTGTATCTCTGTCTGCAGTTTCTGCTTTTTCTTTTCCAAGAACACTGTAAACACTGGCAATTTCTGTTTTAATGCCGGCATTTGCTGCTCTTTCCAAAGCATAAGCATTTTTTGAGTTACTGATAACAAGACAAATATGATATGGACAGCGTTCATTCTTAGACTCAAAAGATTTTTCATAATCAATTAAAGCCTGAAGATTTGTTCCGCCGCCACTTACTAAAACTGCAATATCCATTTTATACCCGGAATTAGTCTACAAAAATTGTAAGGTCTTTAGAACCTTTGCCTTCACCTTCAATTTTCTTGTCTGTTGTTCCAACGTAACCAATTTCATATGCAACCATATCTTTGATTCCGTCTTTGTGATATTTCTTTGCATTTTTGTTGAACATTTTAATGATTTCCGGAGCATCTTTTTTGCTTACTGCCAAAACAAATCCAATACCCATGTTGAATGTTCCAAACATATTGTTCTTATCTGCACCACGGCGAACAAGTTCATCAAAAATTTCTGGCATTTCCCAGCTGTTCTTTTTTATAACACTTGTAAAGCGCTTTTTACCATCTTTTGGAAGTGGATACATACGTGGAAGGTTTTCATAGAAACCACCGCCAGTAACATGAGTCATACCATGAACACTTGAACGATATTTTTTAAGAACTTCCATAACTGGTTTTACATAAATACGTGTTGGAGTAAGAAGAACTTCACCGATTTTGCAGCTCTTTCCTTCAATTGTTACTTTGTCGTTAAAATTTTTTACAAGCTTACGGATTAAAGAATAACCGTTAGAATGTGGCCCTGTTGAAGAAAGACCAATAAGAACATCACCTTCCTTCATTTTTTTGCCGTCAATCATTTCTGTTTTTTCACCAACGCCAACGCCAAAACCAGCAAGATCATATTTTCCATCATCATAGAAACCAGGCATTTCTGCAGTTTCACCACCAAGCAATGCACATCCAGTTTCAAGACAACCGTCAGTAACACCTTTAACAAGTTCACCTGCAATTTTGCTGTCCAATTTTCCACAGGCAATATAATCAAGGAAGAAATTAGTCTGAACACCGCTGCAAAGAATGTCATTTACACTCATAGCAACACAGTCAATTCCAACTGTATCATACTTTTTCATCTGGAAAGCGATATCCAGTTTTGTACCTACACCGTCTGTTCCGCTGACCATTACAGGGTTCTTCATTCCTTTTGGGATTGCAAACATACCGTTAAAAGATCCAAGATCTGTAAGCTGACCAGGAATGCGGGCACGTTTTGCCTGTTCCTTATAACGGTCTACTGCCTTGTAGCCTTCATTAACGTCAACACCTGCTTTTTTGTAGTCAATTTTTGGTTTCATAATTTCTCCCATAAAAAGTCAAGAAGATTGTTCATACAATCGATTGACTTTATTAATAAGATAAAGCCGCGCTATTTTAGCGGTTTTATCTTACACTCCTTTGTTTATATATAATAACAAATTTTTCTGGTTTGTTGAAGTATGTTTTTAAAAGTTGACTGATTATAAATCAACTCCCAAACCACCATTTTCTTTTGCATTTTCTGCCAGCTGTTTTCTGAATGCAACAAGTTTTGCCTTAAGCTCAGGATATTTAACTGCAAGAATTTCCACTGCAAGATAAGCTGCATTCTTTGCATTATTAATTCCAACACTTGCTACAGGAATCTGAGGAGGCATCTGAACAACACTCAAAAGAGCATCCATTCCACCAAGACCGTTAGAAACTCCAGGAGTAACACATTCAAGAGGAACGCCAATTACAGGAAGAACTGTGGCACCGGCAATAACACCAGGAAGAGCGGCACTAAGACCAGCCCCAGCAATAATTACTTCACAACCGTCTGCTTCTACCTGTTTAATTGTCTGGTGAAGAAGTTCACTGGCTCTGTGAGCACTTAATACATAAGCTTTGTAAGAAACATCATATTCTTTAAGAACTGATGCTGCCTTTTTCATTGTTTCTGTGTCTGATTTAGATCCGAAAAAAATTGCAACTTTCATAACTGTATTCTACCTAATTAAAGTTTTAAATTCTACTACTTCCAGTATTTTTTACATTCATCTGCTTTTTCTGGACTAGCAACTGCAAAATATTCAAACTCATCTGACTGCTTCCCCCAGTATTTTCTAAAAACATCCAGAACCTGTTCACCAGTTACCATGGACACACTTTCTGTAAGTTCCAGAAGCTTTTCCGGATCACCAAACCGCAGCAAACTTGAACAGGCATACCCCGCTCTTCCACTATTCGTGCTTATTCCTTCATATGTTCCAGTAAAAAATTTATTCTTATAACTTTCAACACAATCCTGAATGGAGGCAAAAGAAAAATCCCCTTCCAGAGTTTTTGAAATGATAAATTTATTTTCCATCATAAGTTCAGTTGCTTCATTAATATAGGAATTCATGTTTTGAATATCACTTCCCTTAAAAATGTAAGTGAATCCAAGACCAGTATCACCACTGGTAGTAAAACAACTTGGAGTATAACAGGCACCATATTTTTCCCTCACCACATTATAAAGCTGACTACTGTACATGTCTGCGGCAATTTTTGAAGCCATATAATCCTTGTGATTCTGATTACACATTGGATAAACCTTAAGCAGATAAGAAGTCATAAAGGAATTTGAATTTTCCTGCATCTCACTGGAATTAGTAAAATTACATTTTTGACTAATAAAATTCTCGTCCCTTCCAAAGTAAGCACTCGATGCAGATTTTTTTATTGATCCAAGCTTTGATTCCAGCAGTTTCTTTAATTTTGATTTTTTTAAATTTCCCACCACCACAACACTTATATTCTGAGGATCCATCACAAAAGAATGATAAAGCTTTAAATTTTCAACTGTAATATTCAAAAGTGAATTATCATCGGGGGTTGTTTGAGTTTCAAGAAGATTTCCTTTGTATAATTTGGAGCGCATATTTTTAAAAAGCTGAGCTTCTTCACTCCTGGAATTTTTTTGAATCTTATTCTGATAAAGTTGAATCAACTGGTCAAATCCCTGCTTACTATACGAAGGATTCAAAAAACCTTCCGTTAAAATATCAAGGGACTGTTCAAAATAACTGTCAACAAAACTTGTATAAATATAGCTGCCATAACTGCCTGTTGAATAATCAAAAACTGAACTGGTTTTATAGTTGAATGTCATAATTGATTTTTTATCATACTTTACACTTGAATCACACATCATATAAAACAAAGCATCTTCCAGGCCACTAAACTCAGGTCCATAATTTTTAACACCGCCTTTTACAACAATATTAACAGTTCCAGTTCTTGATGACTGATTTTTATAATTGTAAATTTTTATTCCATTTGAAAGAGAAAAAGATTCCGGTGATTCTGCTGCACAGATTCCGCAAAAAAGAATTCCAGCAATCACCAGGTATTTAAATTTTCTGCTTAAACTCATTTTATTTCTCCCACCAGATTATTTTTTCGTCAAGTACATTTTTAAAACCATTTGATTCAAACCCGGATTTAAAAAGCTCATATACTTTTGGATTAACAAGAACTACAGTAAGACAATTATTATCAAAATATTTTCCGGCAAATTTCTGAACGTCACTTACATTTACTTTTTCTACATTGTCTGCATAATTCAAATAATAATCACTTCCTCCAGTAATCCAGAAAAAACGGGCACTTGTTAGAAAAGATTTCACATTGTCTGTCTGCCAGATATTGTCTGTTTCCAGGGAACGCTTTGTCTGCAAAAATTCATCCTCAGTAAAATACATATTATTCTGCTTAATTTCCTGAATTGTTCTGCTTCTGGTAAAACTATAAAATCTTTTAACAAGTCCCGGCAAATCAACAAATGGCCCCACTGTAACTGCTCCAAGATTCATTAATGCACACTCACCACTTGATGGATAACTGAACCACAAATAATTTTCTGATGGAATATTAAAATTTTCGTTTTCAATATAATCTCTGCAGAAATTTCCCTCAGGGTTTCTAAGCATTGAACAGACTGCATCAATTGAATAAGAACTTTGAGCATCAAATTTAAGATCAACACCCCGCCAGTAAATTTCGATTTCTGCCATCTGCTCAGAAATTTTTGAATAAGGCATTACATAAAATTCATCCTGCGCCAGAGGATTAATATTCATCTGGTTTTGAACAGCTATATCTTTGCCCCTCTTCCAGTCCCCATAATATTTTTTTACCAGCTTGATTACTTGTTTTTTGGAAACATCACCGCCAATAAAAAGAGCCGCATTATTTGGAACGTAAAATTCCTGCTGCATAAGTTTTAACTGCTCCACAGTACAATTACGGATTACTTCCGGACTTCCACCAGGATTGCGCTTAAATTCATTTCCGGGGAAAAATTTTGTGTTCAGAAAATTCATAAACAGATGACCTTCATCTTTCTTCTCTGTTTCAATTTCATTAAGAACAACTTTTTTCTGATTTTCCAATTCTTCCGGATTAAGCAAAGGTTCCCGAATGGCCCTACTCCAGAATTCAAGCCCTTTTTCTAACTGCCCCACTGGAACTGTAAAAAAATAATTAACCCATTCAACATTTGTAGTTCCATTGTAATTATCAACTCCCATATCATTTATGGCTTTTGTAACTGCACTGGAATTTTCATACAATGAATTGCCCTGAAACATCATATGTTCATACAAATGAAAAAGTCCTGCATTCTCTGGATTCTGTCTTACAGCACCGGCCTTAACAGCGATTTCGATATAAACAAGAGGCGCATTATGATTTTCCATTACAAAAACTTCCAGTCCATTTTCCAGAACCGAATGACTAAAACCTTTAACTTTATTTTTTGCAGCCCCCAAAAATGAAACACTGAATATGGCTGCCAGACAAATTATATTTTTTATTTTCATTACATTAAACTTCATAAGACTTCCTTAATTCAAATTATCTACTTTTACAAAATATTTTTCAAGGCAAAAAAAAATCCCCCGGAGAAAAACACCAGGGGAATCAATAAAAAGATTCAAATTAATTTGATTCTTTAAAACTTACTGATGTATAAATTTTAGCATCTGCAGCTGGTTTATTAAAAAGGCTCAGACGTTTTGCAGAAATAATTTTCCAGTATTCATCTCCAGAGAAAGAAACAAAGTTACCAACCTTGATTTTTCCTTCTGTTAATGCCCGTTTTGGAACTTCTGCCCAGATAACAACATTTTCGTTGTTACGTTTAATTTCAAATTTAACCATTCGTGCTTCTTTTCTTGTGCTCATAGTTGTCTCCTTTGCGGTTAATTATTCTAAACTTTTTTCTATATTTTAGATTATATCACAGTTTCTATAAATTTGCAGATTTTTTTAATTTTTTCTATAAAATATCACTTTTCCCAGGCAAAAATTGAACAATTATATAGAAAAGAAACAATTTTTATGCAAAATCTTTCAAAACATTGTATATTTTTCTAAAACTTGTTATACTACTTGCGTTTTGTGATTGAACTGTCGCAAGTTAAAATTCAACCTGGGTAAATCAGTCACTTGACCAAAATTAATTTTTTTTAAGAGGTCTTATTATGGTAAAGGCAATCGTTGGTGCTAACTGGGGTGATGAAGGAAAAGGTAAAATCACAGACATGATGGCACAGGACGCAGACATTGTTATTCGTTTTCAGGGGGGTGCAAATGCAGGTCATACAATCGTAAACAAATACGGAAAATTTGCACTTCACACACTTCCATCAGGAGTTTTCTCAGAAAAGACAACAAGCATTATTGGAAACGGTGTTGCACTTGATGTTCCAAAGCTTTTTGCAGAATACAATGAAGTTGTTTCTAAAGGTGTTCCTGCTCCAAAACTTCTTGTTTCAGACAGAGCACAGATGGTTATGCCATACCACATTGATTTTGACACATTCGAAGAAGAAAGACTTGGAAAAGCAAGCTACGGTTCTACAAAAAGTGGCATTGCTCCTTTCTACTCAGACAAATATTCAAAAATCGGTTTCCAGGTAAGTGAACTCTTTGGCAGCGTGGATGCACTTAAAAAACACATCCACAAAGTTGCAGAAATCAAAAACGCTTTGCTTGTAAACTTATACCACAAAGACCCAATTGATGAAGAAAAACTCTTTAACACAATGATGGAATACAAAAAGATGATTGAACCATACGTTTGCGATGTTTCATCATTCCTCTGGAAAGCCGTAAAAGAAAACAAAACAATTCTTCTTGAAGGACAGCTTGGTTCACTCAAAGATCCAGATCATGGAATTTATCCGATGGTAACTTCTTCTTCTACATTGGCCGCTTACGGAGCAATCGGTGCTGGTATTCCACCTTACGAAATCAAGCAGATTGTAACAGTTTCAAAAGCATATTCTAGTGCAGTAGGAGCCGGAGCATTTGTTTCTGAAATCTTTGGAGAAGAAGCAGACCAATTGCGTCGCCGTGGTGGTGACGGTGGTGAATTTGGCGCAACAACTGGTCGTCCACGCCGCATGGGTTGGTATGACTGTGTTGCAACAAAATACGGATGCCGCATTCAGGGAACAACAGACGTAGCCTTTACAGTTCTGGACGTTCTTGGCTACCTTGATGAAATCCCAGTTTGTGTTGGATATGAAATTGATGGAAAAGTTACAACAGAATTCCCAACAACTTCAATTCTTGAAACAGCAAAACCTGTTTTAGAAACACTTCCAGGCTGGAAATGCGATATTCGTGGAATTAAAAAATACGAAGATCTTCCGGAAAACTGCCGTGGTTACATCGAATTCATCGAGCGCCACATTGGTTTCCCAATTACAATGATTAGTAACGGTCCTGCACGAGAAGACATTATATTCCGCCAGAGCCCTCTTAAATAATCAGCACAAATAAAATAATAAGGGGCTGTCCAATAAGTTCTGTCATGCTGAATCAGGTTCAGAATTACAGGGCTTAATTCTTCTAGGACAGCCCCATTTTTTTAAGGATTCAAAACATGAAATTTCTTATTGCTTCAGATATTCACGGATCTGCCAGCTATTGCCACAAATTGCTGGAAAGATTTAATGCAGAAAATGCAGACAGACTTTTTCTTTTGGGAGATATTCTTTACCACGGTCCAAGAAACGATCTTCCAGAAGGTTATAATCCAAAAGAAGTAATTTCAATGCTGAATCCTTTAAAAGAAAAAATATTCTGCGTTCGGGGAAACTGTGACACAGAAGTAGACCAGATGGTTCTGGAATTCCCGATTCTTGCAGACTACGCAATTTTAGAAAACGCCGGCCATATAATTTATGCAACCCACGGCCATATTTACGGCGAAAAAAATCCGCCAATGCTCCACAAAGGAGACATTCTTTTAAACGGTCACACTCATATTCCAGCATTCAAGGAATACCAGAATTTTACTTACATCAACCCGGGCTCAGTTTCTATTCCAAAAGAAAATTCCCACCACGGATATATTCTTCTTGAAAACAACATTTGGCTCTGGAAAGATCTGGACGGAAAAACAGTAAGAAAAGAAAATTTAAATTGAATTTTTGAATCAGCTTGAAGAAATTCAACCTGGGAAAACTCACCATTTTAAAAACCTAAGTGATTACAATTTTTGCAGAAGTTTAATTTTCTGGAATTTAAACACCAATAGCAGTAAAATTAAAAAGGCAGAAATTTATGAAAACTACCATAAATTTTCTGCCCTTGATTCTAAATTATCTAATATTTATAAAATTACTGCAAACCTGCAATCAAATCATTTTCACTGGCATTTACACCCTGAGCTGTTGCCCATTCAACTAAAGTTCCGTTGTCTACAGCGTTTTCAAATTCTGCCTGAAATGCTTTGTCGCTCTTAATCTTATTTCTCAATTCTTCAATTGTCATCTTAACTTCCCCTCAATTGTATTGTGGTCTATGATATATTTTAAATTATACACCAGATTTTTGTATTTGTAAACAAATTTTTCCAAAATGTCTAATCTTATTTTAAATATAAAAAAATTGTTCATAACTTACAAAATCATTACCTTTTTAAATAGTGCAATTTTTTATTTTTAATGGTATAATATTATTATGTTCAAGCCAGCAGTTAAATTACTAAAAGCCATGAGCAGCAACACAAACCCTTCTGAGATTTGTCATGCCGTAGCTCTTGGAACAATTCTGGGATTAATGCCCAAAGACAATTTATTGTGGTACATTTTATTTGTACTTTTCCTTTTTTGCAGAATTCAACGCAGTGCCTTTACTGTTTCTCTTGTAATTGCAACTTTACTGGCACCACTTTTTGACCCCCTCTTCAACTGGATTGGAAATCAAATTCTCACAATAGAAAAATTTTATCCATTTTACAAATCCTTCCTTGATGTTCCATTTTTAAGTTTTACCAAGTTGAATAATTCAATCGTTATGGGAAGTTTTATTGCCGGCATTGTCTGTTACATTCCCGTTTATTTTATTACAAAAGGATTTTTAATTTTGTGGCGGAACTTCTTAAGTGGTTTTGTAAACAAGTTAAAAATCGTTCAGGTTATTAAAGGACTGCCATGGGTAAAAAAATTAACAAAAGCCGCATCACTGGCAGTTTCGGTAAGGAGTTAAAAATGGAAAACAATGAATCCCAGAGCAGCAAACTCCCGGTGGCACCAGAGCAAATTGATTCAGCGCAAATTGATTCAGCAGAGAATTCAGGACAGTCTGATTCAACATTAAAAAAAGAAAGAACTTATTCACTGCCAAAAATATTTTTAAAAAATTACACTCCGGAGCAAGTAGAAAAAAAACTTGTAAAAAAACTATATCTTCCTCAGGACAAGCAGATTGTAAGAAATCTTTTTACAACACTGGTCGCAGATCCAGACCACAAGTTTTCAAAAAAAGAAATCAAAATTTACAAAAAACTTGCAAAAGAAATTAAAAAGCAGAACAAAAGGTGGCTTAAATTCATACCACTAATTGCAGTAATTGCAGCAATTATTGCACTTATAGCAGTTGTGGCAGCTTTTAAAAATACATGGACACGCAAAGCCATAAAAAGTTCTTGCGAAGCAGTGTTCAGTGCAAAAACAGATGTGGGGTATGTAAACTTAAGTCTTTTTAAGGCAAATCTTACAGTAAAAAATATTGCAGTTGGAAATAAAAACGATTTTTTTAAAAACCTTTTTGAAGCCCGCAATATTACAGTTGATTTTGACCTTAATCAATTGCTGCGGGGAAAATTTGTTGCAGAAAATCTTGACCTCACCGAATTCCTAGTCAACACAGACCGAACCACCAGCTGTGAACTTGTAGAAAAAAAATTAAAACAGCAGCAAAAACAGGAAGCACTGGAAAAGAAAAAAGCTCAATTTATGAATTCCCTTGAGCAGGTAAAAGATGATTCAATCACTCAGATAAAAAACAAAGCCAGTCAGCTTCTTGGCGGAACAAATGTAGAAGAAATTGCCGCCACATTGCAGAATGAACTTAAAACTCCCGGCCTGGTAAAAACAGTTACTTCTCAGGCAGAAGAAATGAAACTTCGATGGGAATCAACACCGGCTACACTTACCTCACAGGTAAAAGAATTTTCAGACAGTGTTTCGGCACTGGCACAAACAGATATTTCAAAAATTGCAGACAAAAAAGTGCTGGCAAAAACACTAAATGAAATTATAGACGCTCTTTATGCAGAAGAAAAACTGGAGAAAAACATTAAGAAAATCACTGGTGATTTAAAAAATGACGTCCAGACAATCAGACAGTGCCAGAGTGATATTTTAGAAGCAGTTGAACATGACAAAAATTATGCATCAGAAAAACTCACAAGTATTGCAGGAGCAGTAAACGAAAGTAAAGTGCTTATTGAAAATTCATTTAACACACTTGCCTGTGCTATTCTTGGAAAATATTATACTTACATTCTTACTGCAATTGAATACAGCAATAAATTAAAAGAAGCCAGCAACACAGAAGCCGCAAGAAAAGCAGAAAAAATTATAAAATCACTAAAAGACACAGGCAGTTCTTTACCAGACGGAACAAAAATAATTAAGAAAGAAACAAAAAAAGCCGGTGAACGCAGATTAAAAGGAACTACTTACTGGTACGGCATGGATTCTGCAAAATTCCTCATTCAAAAAGCACATGCCACCGGACAGGGGTTTGACGCAGAAATCAGGGAAATTACAACTGACCAGAACATTAGAAACCTGCCATTAAGCTTTAACGGAACTCTTAACAAGGGAGAAATTAATCACAGTGCAAAAGCAATAATCGATGCAAGAAAACTTTCCCAAGAACCATTATTAACTATGGGCTACGACGGTAAAGGATTTAATACTGTTTTTGACGGCAGAACAATTGCAGAAAAATGCGGTATTCCAAGCGTTAACGGAATTTCAAATATAAGTGCTGAGTTAACTGGAAGTTCGGAAGGTTTTGCAATCACAGGAAGCTTTAACCTTAAAAATGCAACAGTTCAAAGCGACGGTTTTGAAAACGAATTTGTTACAAAATATTACAACGTGGCTTTAGGTTCAATTAAAAATGTTGACGTAAACTACAGCGTAAAATATGATCCCTCTTTTGGAATTATAATCGATCTTGACGGGGACTTTAAAAATATTTTTGCCGACGCAATGAAATCAACAATTACAACAATCGGTGGAGATGCAAAAAAAGCAGCAGTTACAAAAATCAATGAAGAATTGAATAACAGTTCAAATGAAGTGATTGCTAAGATAAAAGAGTTTTTAGAAATAAAAGGACAAATTGATATTCAAAACTCAGACCTGCAGATAATTAAAAAGACACTGGAATTAAAAAAACGTGAAACAGAAGAAAAAATCGATTTAATTGCAAAGAAGGCCACATTAAACGCACTGAACAAATTATTAGGTGATGATGTTGATGATGAAACAAAAGAAAAAATCAGCAGCGGAGCCGTAAACAAAGTAAAGAAAACATTAGACTAAATCCGGAATCTCCCGCACCGTCATTCCGGACTTGATCCGGAATCTCCCGCACTGTCATTCCGGACCTGATCCGGAATCTCTTTGGAGAGAGATCCTGAAACGAGTTCAGGATGACGGTAGTTGGTGTCATTCCGGACCTGCTTCGGAATCTCTTTGCCATTGTCCAAACGCGAGATCCTGAAACGAGTTCAGGATGACGGTAGTTGGTGTCATTCCGGACTTGATCCGGAATCTCCCGCACCGTCATTCCGGACCTGATCCGGAATCTCTTTGGAGAGAGATCCTGAAACGAGTTCAGGATGACGGTAGTTGGTGTCATTCCGGACCTGATCCGGAATCTCCTGCACCGTCATTCCGGACCTGATCCGGAATCTCTTTGGAGAGAGATCCTGAAACAAGTTCAGGATGACGGTAGTTGGTGTCATTCCGGACCTGATCCGGAATCTCCCACACCGTCATTCCGGACTTGATTCGGAATCCCTTTTAAATATTAAACTCCTCAACTGTACAGTCAACTGTTTCGCGAGTCTGCAAATTCTTAAGAAGGAATTTACCTGATGCACACTGTTCTGCACTCATCATAATTCCCCATTTAATTCCTTTCTTTTCTGCAACCCCATACTGCTGGACAATTTTCTTTGCTTCCGGGAAAACTTCAACACTGTAGCCTTTTGCTCTTAACAAACCTGCCAGTTTCTGATATTCAACACAAAGACTGTCATCTGTGTTAAAGATTTCAACATCAACATAACTGCCCTTCTTTTCTGTAATACCAAGCTGTTCAAGACCTGCAATAAGTCTGTCCAAGCCAATAGATGCACCAACACCTGGAACTCTGTCTTTCATGTAAAGTCCCGCAAGATTGTCGTAACGGCCACCAGAACAAACTGAACCAATTGAAGGAAGGTCGTTAAGGAATGTTTCATAAACAATACCAGTGTAATAATCAAGACCTCGGGTAATACTTGGATCAAGTTCAAAGCTGTCTGCAATTCCTGTTTCCTGCATCATGCTGTAAATCTTTGCCATGCGTTCACTGTCTTCTGCCTTACCGCCGGCCATTTCTTCTATGTGAGAAAGAGTTTCTGTAAAGCTGGATTTTTTCTGAATGTAATCAAGAATCAACTTTGCATTTTCTTCTGAACCACAAATTTCTGTAAGTTCCTGAACAACTGCATCAACTCCAACCTTTGCAAGCTTATCAACTGTGCGCAAAATATCTTCACTCTTTTCTTGAACCTGAAGCTTTGCAAGGAACCGGTTAAAAATGCCCCTGTGGTTAACTTTGATTGTAACATTTTCCACACCGATTTCTTTAAGAGAAGCTTTCATCAGACTCAAAATTTCAAAATCACTGGAAGGACTGTCACTGCCAACAATGTCAAAGTCACACTGAACAAATTCACGGTAACGTCCGGCCTGTGGTTTTTCTCCCCGCCAGACTTTTGCAATATGATAACGCTTAAATGGGAAATAAAGTTCATCTTTATGTTCAGCAGTAAAACGAGCAAAAGGAACAGTAAGGTCGAATCTTAATGCAACGTCCCGCCCACCATTGTCTTCAAATCTAAACACCTGTTTTTCTGTTTCGCCATTACTTTTGCGAAGAAGAATTTCTGAATATTCCAAAACAGGAGTATCAATTGGAACAAATCCATAAGAGCGGAAAACTTTAATTACTTTTTCCTGCAAACCAGTTCTAAGGATTTCCTGCTCCGGCAAAAAGTCTCTGAAACCTTTTAAAATTTTTGGCTGAATCAAATTACCCATTTTACTTACCTTTTATTCTTCTTAGAATTTTCTTTTTATAATTTCTTTTAGAATTTATAGAATAGATTTTTTGTTTAAATTAGAATATAATATATCACATAAAATTTCAATCAAAGGCGGAAAAAAAATGCTCCTGGCTGTAGACATTGGAAACACAAATATTGTAGTAGCAGTTTTTGACAAAGATAAAATCGTTCATCAGTGGAGAATTGCCACAGACACTAAACGCACCGGCGACGAGTACACATCAATTATTTTAACACTTTCAAGAGAAGCCCATGTTGATTTACACAAGGTTTCACAAAGCATACTGTCTTCAGTAGTACCAGCCCTTATTGGACCATTCGTTGTAGTAACACAAAATCTCTGCGGCAAAAAACCAGTAGTAATAAAACCAGAACTCTACAATAAACTTCCCCTTACACTTCCTGCCACCGCCGTTCACGAAATCGGAACAGACCTTCTTTGTAATGCAGTTGAAGCCTGGAACCGATTTAAATGTGCAAACATTGTAGTAGACTTTGGCACCGCTCTTTCATTTATTACAACCGATTCAAAAGGCCACATTCAGGGAGTTGCAATTGCACCCGGATTAGGAACAGCCGTTAACTCACTTTTTAGCGGAACAGCACAGCTTCCACAAGTACCATTGCAGGCACCAGAAAACGCATTGGGAACAAACACAATTCATTCAATCCAGGCAGGAATAGTTTTAGGATACAAAGGACTGGTAGAAAGTTTAATCCAGCGAATCAAATCCGATTTATTCATTGCATCCGGCGACAAACCAGAAGACGTAAAAGTAATTGCCACTGGAGGACTCAACAGCGTATTAAAACCAATCACCGACGTGTTCACCTGCGTAGACAAAGAACTCACATTATGCGGCCTAAAAACAATTGCAGAATATGTGTGCTGATTTTTTTTACAATAAGGGTGTTCTGGCAAACACATTTGCCAGCCGGGCTTTCCGCAGTTCCGCTCACCGCTCCATTCCTTCGGAACGCCTCCGGCGCTGCTACAATCCCTAACACAAAAAGACAGACCCTTTTAAATTTTATTTAGAACTGGCACGCACAACACGGAAACCAAGGCTGTTGACGCGGTCGTAAGGCATGTCGTAGTCACGGGAAGAAACAGCACAGCGGTCCGAACTGCGGCGCCAACTACCACCGCGGAGGACGCGGTTAGACCCAGCCGAGGCGCCAGTTGGGTCACTTCCTCCTTCTGTTTTTGCATCGTAACTGTTTGTATACCAGTTCCAGCACCATTCCCATACATTTCCAGTCATATCATATAAGCCAAAGTCATTTGATAACTTTGTACCTACCTCATGTTTTTTGTTGTTTGAATTATAATAATACCATGCGTATTCGCCTAGTTTATTTACATCACTTGTTCCACTGTATGTTAAACTATCTACTGTATTGTCTCCTGCACGGGCAGCATATTCCCACTCTGCTTCTGTTGTTAAACGGTAACCGTTTGCATTCCAATTACAAATTACTGCATTCCAAGTGCTATCACTTGATGTTGGTACATCTCCCCAATCTCTTGGGTCTGTGCTACCACTTATGCTGTAACATGGTGTAAGTCCTTCTGCCATAGAG
>JAEDJS010000096.1 GCA_016296205.1 Treponema sp.
AAAAGCAAATTTATTTTAGTCTGCCAGAAATTCTTTTAACTGTGGTAATACTTTTTCTGTGTCTTCACGGCCCAATTCGTAAAGTGCTTTTAATTTAGACAAGTCATTTTCTGCAGAATTAATTGTAACAAGACGGCTTGGTCTTATAATAAATGCATTTCCTTGTTTTTGGCATTCAAGAACTTTATCTAATTCTCTATGATATTGATTGTCGCAGTCGGCACAAGTTTCAATAAAATTCGGATATTTTTTATAAATCAATTTTATAAGAGGAAGAAATTTTGCATCATCTTTTGAATATTCTAAAGGCTTTGTCATAACAACAAGATGTTTTTTGCATCCAAGTTCAATTGATTTGTGAATAGGAATTGAACAGGCCATTCCGCCGTCTAAGTATTTTTGACCGTTGATTTTTTGTATCCGGCTCAAAATCGGAACGCTGGCACTTGCTTGAATCCACCGTAAGTCTAAATCTTCACCGTCTGTTAATTTAAAGTATTCCGCTTTTCCTGTTTCCAGATTAGTAGCAACTGCGTAAAATTCATTTTTGTTTTTTTTAAAGGTTTCTTTATCAAACAAATCATATTTAAGTGGAATGTCTCTGTAGCAGAATTTTTGCCCAAAATAATTACCTGTTAAAATCCAGCTGCGAAAGCTTCCGAATTTCCAGTTGTGCCGGTATTTTAAAATGTATCTGATTGCCCGACCAATTTGTTTTGACTTGTAATTACAGCCGAAGGCTACACCAGCACTAACTCCAATAGAAACATCAAACTCAATATTGTTTTCTACAAGTACATCGATTACACCTGCTGTGTAAACACCTTTCATTCCACCGCCTTCAAGAACAAGTCCAGATTTCATTTTATTCGCCTTCTTTTGTTTTATTTATTTGAATTAGTTTTTGTATTGGTTCAGTTAAAGTTTTGTCAAAAAGCCACATTACACGGCCAACACCAATCATTGCAATTATTGAAAAAAAATTGCCCATGGATATATTTTAACGCAAAGCACGGATTGCATTCAATACCGCAATTATCATAACTCCTACGTCTGCAAAAATTGCAAGCCACATATTTGCAATGCCCATTGCTCCAAGAATTAAACATGCAAATTTAATTCCCAGTGCAAAGAATATATTCTGCCAGACAATGGTTAAAACTTTTTTTGAATGTTTAATTCCAGTTGAAATTTTTTGAATGTCGTCGTCCATTAATACAACATCGGCGGCTTCTATTGCGGCATCACTGCCTAAGGCTCCCATGGCAATTCCCAGGTCACTTCTTGCAAGAACAGGTGCATCGTTGATGCCGTCTCCTGTAAAAGCAAGTTTACCGTTTTTGCAGGAAGCCAAAAGAGTTTCAACCCATTCAACTTTGTTTTGTGGTAATAGTTCTGCGTGATATTCATCAATTGAAATTTCACTTGCCACTTTTTTTGCAATGGATTCTGAATCTCCTGTGAGCATTACTGTTTTGTTAACCCCAATTGATTTTAGGGATTTAATTGCATCTTTTGCTGAAGGTTTGATACCATCTGCAATAATTAAATGGCCGCAATATTTTTTATCAACAGCAACATGAATTACAGTTCCGCAATCATCTGTTGTAATGGAGTTTATGTTTAATGATTCCATCAATTTTTGATTTCCGCAGAAAACTTCTTTGCCATCAACTATAGCTGTAATTCCTTTACCTGCAATTTCGTGAATGTTTGAAACTTTTGATAAGTCAATATTTTTTCCAGATTGAGTATAAGCTTCGATTATTGATTTTGCAATTGGATGTGTGGAATTACTTTCTGCATGGGCGGCAATTTCAATAAGTTCTGTTTGGCTTATGTTAACGGCGTTGATTTTTTGAACTTTAAAAACTCCTTCTGTAAGAGTGCCTGTTTTATCAAAAACAATTGTGTTAATTTTCGCAAGTGTTTCCATGTAGTTAGAACCTTTGATAAGAATTCCTTTTTTACTTGCCCCCCCCAGACCTGCAAAGAATGTAAGTGGAATACTTATTACCAGTGCGCAAGGGCAGCTGATTACAAGGAAAATCAACGAACGGTAAATCCATGTTGACCAGTCTGGTCCGTTAGGTGATTTTGTAATAAGGTTAAAAACAGGTGGAAGTAAAGCCAGTGATAGTGCACATAAGCATACAGCAGGAGTATAAAGCTTTGCAAATTTAGAAATGAAATTTTCACTTTTGCTTTTGTGTGAACTGGATTCTTCCATTAATTGGAGAATTTTATTTACGGTGCTTTCGCCAAAAGCTTTTGTTGTTTTAATTTTTAGTAGACCGTCAAGATTAATGCAGCCACTTAGGATTTCCTGGTTTTCTGAAATTTTTCTTGGAACGCTTTCTCCTGTAAGTGCACTTGTGTTTAGTGTAGAATTTCCTTCAATAACAATTCCATCAAGAGGAACTTTTTCCCCAGGTTGAACAATAATTATTGAACCTGTAGGAATTGTTTCTGGATCAACTTTAACAAGATTTCCGTCCTGTATAATATTTGCAAAATCCGGTCTAATGTCCATTAATGCCGAAATATTTTTTCTGCTTTTTCCAACTGCAATGCTTTCAAACAATTCACCGGTTTTATAAAAAATCATAACTGCAACTGCTTCGTTAAAATCCAGATCCTTTTTATAAAGAGCCAGCAAAATTGCACCAATAGTAGCAACTGCCATCAGAAAATTTTCATCAAAAATCTGTCCCTTAATAATATTTTTAATCGCTTTCTTAAGAACGTCTCCTCCTGCAATCAAATAGGAAATAAGATAAATAACAGTGATTATGATTTTGTAAATCCAATTGTCTTTGCTTAAAGGATGTCCATTATAAAAATGCTGGAAGCAAACAAGGGCTGCAATTATTACAGTTGATAAAATTATCCGCCTAAGCTGCTTTTTCTGTTTTTTTGTCATTGGTGTCCTCTTAGTTTAAAAATCGATTTCGAATTCGTCTTCTATTTTTTTGCCGGTTTTCTTTATAAGTTTAAGAGTTTTTGTTTCGTCTGCATCTTCCGCAAATTCAACATTCATTTTTTGTGTCATATAATTTACAGTAAGTGATAAAACTCCCTGAACTTTTTTGCAGGCTTCTTCAACTTTCATTGCACAGTTTGCACAGTCGATTTCGATGTTGTATGATTGTTTCATTTTGTCCTCCAAAAACAATTAAACGTTTGTTTAATTGTTAATTCATTTTAACATTTGTTTAATCGTTTAGTCAAGTTGTTTTTTTAAATAAAATGTGATATATTAATTAAAAAGGGAGTGTAAGATAAAACCGCTAAAATAGCGCGGCTTTATCTTACCTAAAGTTTG
>JAEDJS010000041.1 GCA_016296205.1 Treponema sp.
AAAGGTGAACGTATTGTTGGTGTTCCTGCAAAAAACCAGATGGTTACAAACCCAAAAAACACAATTTACTCAATCAAACGTTTTATTGGTATGAGCTATAAGGATCTTGCAGGTGAAGCAAAGCTTGTTCCATACACAGTAAAAGATAACGGAGCCGATGTTCGTGTTGAAGTAACAGAAAACGGAAGCCCAAAACAGTTCAGCCCACAGGAAATTTCCGCATTTATTCTCCAGAAGATGAAGAAAACAGCTGAAGATTATCTTGGAGAAACTGTTTCAGAAGCAGTTATTACTGTTCCAGCATATTTTAACGATGCTCAGCGTCAGGCTACAAAAGATGCCGGTAAAATTGCAGGTCTTGATGTAAAACGTATTATCAACGAACCAACAGCAGCTTCTCTGGCATTTGGTTTTGACAAAGACGGAAAAGATGACAAAATTATTGCAGTTTATGACCTTGGTGGTGGTACATTCGATATTTCTATCCTTGAACTTGGTGACGGTGTTTTTGAAGTAAAATCAACAAACGGTAATACTCACCTTGGTGGAGATGACTGGGACCGGGCAATTGTAAACTGGCTCATTGATGGATTTAAAGCAGATACAGGTATTGATCTTTCTGGGGATTCAATGGCTCTCCAGAGACTTCGTGAAGCTGCAGAAAACGCAAAGATTTCTCTTTCTAACCAGGCTTCAACTGATATTAACCTTCCATTTATTACAGCAGATGCAACAGGCCCAAAACACTTGCAGAAGACTCTTACACGTGCTCAGTTTGAACAGATGACAGACAATTTGTTTGAAGCAACTCGTGAGCCATGTATAAAAGCAATGAAGGATGCAGAAATTACAGCAGATCAGATTGATGAAGTTCTTCTGGTTGGTGGTTCAAGCCGTATGCCTAAAGTACAGGAAATTGTAAAATCAATCTTTGGTAAAGAAGGAAGCCGTGCTGTAAACCCAGATGAAGCAGTTGCAATTGGTGCTGCAGTTCAGGGTGGTGTTCTTGCTGGTGATGTTAAAGACGTTCTCTTGCTTGACGTTACTCCACTTTCACTTGGTATTGAAACAATGGGTGGCGTTATGACAAAACTCATTAACCGCAACACAACAATTCCTACAAAGAAAAGCCAGATTTTCTCTACAGCAGTAGATGGTCAGACAGCGGTAAGCATCCATGTTCTTCAGGGTGAACGGGAAATGGCAGATCAGAACCGTACACTTGGACGTTTTGACCTTGTTGGTATTCCAGCCGCTCCTCGTGGTGTTCCACAGATTGAAGTTACTTTTGATATTGATGCTAACGGTATTGTTCATGTAAGCGCAAAAGATACTGGAACTGGAAAAGAACAGCACATTCAGATTACATCAAGCTCAGGTCTCAGTGAAGAAGAAATCAACCGCATGGTTAAAGATGCAGAAGCAAATGCAGATGCAGATAAGAAAAAGAGAGAAGCAGTTGATGCACGTAACGAAGCAGACAGCCTTGTTTACCAGACAGAAAAAACACTTAAAGAAGCTGGCGACAAAGTAAATGCTGCAGACAAGGAAAAAATCCAAGCTGCATGTGCAGACCTTAAAAAAGCTCTTGAAGGCGACAATGTAGAAGAAATCAAAGCAAAGAGTGAAGCATTAAAACAGGCTTCTTACAAAATGGCAGAAGAAATGTATAAAGCACAGGCTGCTGCTCAGGGTGCAAACCCAGGTGCAGATCCAAACGCTGGTGCTAATGCAGGTAATGCTGGTGCAGGTTCTTCAAGCGGTTTTGATAAGGGAACTGCAGACGACGTAGAATACGAAGTGCATGACAATTAATCAGATGCCTGGCATTTGACTGGGGAGAATTAAAATACTTTTCCCCAGGTTGGTGTTCAAAATTATTGCAATAACTAACAGGGTTGTCTAAAAAATGGCGCCCTGTTACTACTTTTAAACAATTTTCCAAAGGAAAAACCAAAAATGGCAAAAAGAGATTATTATGAAGTTTTAGGCGTAGAAAAAACTGCTGATCAGGATACAATTAAAAAGGCTTACAGAAAGCTGGCTATTAAATATCATCCGGACAGAAATCCTGGAAATAAAGAAGCCGAAGAAAAATTTAAAGAAGCTACAGAAGCCTATGAAATTTTAAGCGACGAACAGAAACGTCCAATTTATGATCAATACGGTTTTGCTGGTCTTGACGGCATGGGAGCCAGTGGCGGCGGTTATAGTCATGCTTATAATGATTTTAGTGATCTCTTTGGCGGTGGTGCCGGTGGTTTTAGCGACATTTTTGAAAATCTCTTTGGCGGTGGTTTTGGCGGCGGTTCTTCAAGACGGTCAGGACGCAATTCCGGAGACGGTGCAAGTTTGCGCTATGATCTGGAATTAACTTTTAAAGAAGCAGTTTATGGCTGCAAAAAAGACATTCGTTTTTCCCATAAAGAAAAATGTTCAGTATGTAATGGAACTGGCGGAGCTGCTGGTTCTACACGTAAAACATGTCCATCGTGCCAGGGTGCGGGGCAGGTTCGCCGTAGTGCCGGATTCTTTGCGGTTCAGCAGACTTGTCCAACTTGTTCTGGAAAGGGTACAGTCATCGACAAGCCATGTACATCTTGCCGTGGAACTGGTGTAGAAGAAAAACAGAAATCAATAAGCCTTAATATTCCATCTGGTGTTGATGAAGGCAAAAGAATTAATATCAGTGGAATGGGGGACGCAGGATCTAATGGCGGAGCAAACGGCGACCTTGTGATTATTGTTCATGTTGATAATGACAAATTTTTTGAACGCCATGATCATGATTTGTACTGCGCAATTCCAATCAGCTTTACACAGGCACTTCTTGGGGCAACAATTACAGTTCAGAATCTTGACGGAAAGAATTTTGATCTTAAAATTCCTCAGGGAACAGAAAACGGTAAGCTTCTGCGTGTAAAAGGTGCTGGAGTTCCATATTCCAGTGCAAATAAAACAGGTGACCTTTATATTAAGATTCTTGTTAAATATCCAGTAAAAATTTCCCGGGAACAGGAAAAACTTTTGCAGCAGTTTGCAGATATCGAAAAACCAACAACTACTCCGTCTCAAATTGAACTGAACAGGTTAAGTAATTGATTTCTGGCAAAAAATCTCAAAAAAAGTAAAAAAATCAATAAATTATTTCCATTTTCTCAAAAAACCGTGATATAATTTAGTATCGGCAGTTTACAAGTGCAGAAAAACCTTGATTCTGCCGATAACTATTATTATCAATTTAAAAAAATTTTTTAAACTACATATCAGAGGTATCTATGTATAAAGCTAGAAGACGTACTGTTTTAATTATTACCGACTGTATACTTATTGTTTTACTGGTGGTGCTTGCCATTGGTATAGTTCCAAGAATTGCTCCAAATAACAAGATGGCATTTTATTTTGCTTTTGCTACAATTGGGTTTCTTTTTTGTACTTTGCTTGTTATTGCCAGAAAATTCACTGGTAAAACAAGTGAAAAGATTCAGGAAAAGGTTCTGTACACTGGCGAAACTTCAATTCTTTCCGAATTTATCGAAAAACTCCGCTTCTGTTATTCATTGGACGATTTTTATGTTTTAATTTCGGAAATTCTTGAGCAGAAAGGTGACTGTTCTGTTTTATATGTTGACCGTTCAAAAAATTATGTTCTTTATAACAGCCCTGACAAAATTACAAATTCAACAGAAGTTATGAAGTCACTTTCTCTAAAATATACGGAAGACTGGAAGTCAGGAATTTTCTTCTTTGGTGATGAGCTTGGTATCGTTTCTACAAATAAAAATGCACGAGGTTTCTTCCTTTCAAATAATGCATGTCACTTGTTTGTATTCTGCAGATACACTCATTTGTTTGACAACGTAATTTATCCAAAACTGTTTGAAGAATTCTGCCGTTTCCAGAACCGTACAAAAACAATCAGTGATTTGTCCGAAATTGCATCTCTTTCTAAAGAGTGGGAACAGCTGGCAGATACTCAGCGTTCATTCCTTCCTCCAAAAATGCCAAAAATCGATAAGCTTGAATGTGCCGCTTATTTCCGCCCTCTGGTTAACGTTTCTGGTGACTATTATACAGTTCTTCCTATGTCGCCAACAAAAACACTTTTGATGCTTGGAGACGTTTCTGGTAAAGGTCTTGCCGCTGCCCTTGTTATGGGTCTCGTAATGAACACAGTTAAAATTATCGAAGACAAAGACGACCTGGTTGGTGTTATTAATTCTGTAGATAAAGCTATTAAAGGGATGAAACTTCAGGATAAGTATACTGTAGTTTTCATTGGTATTGTTGATACAGAAAAAATGACAATTCGTTATGTTAATGCTTCAATGTCCGACCCTCTTATTATTACAAAAGCACCGGAAGGATATAGAATCAAGCCTCTTACTTCTAACTGTTCTGTTGTAGGTATTATTCCTATTGAAGATATTGAAGTTCATGAACAGCGTTTGTTCCGTGGTGACGTTATTCTTATGGCATCCGACGGTGTTTCTGAAGTAATGGATGACAGTGGCGAAGAATTGGGTAATACTGAGCTTTATACAAATACAATAAAAGCAAGTGCAAAGAAGAGTCCTCAGGAATTTATTGATGACGTAGTTGAACTTGTTATGACTTATAATGGTGACAAAAAACTTAGAGACGACGTTACAATGATGGTCGCAAAGGTAGGTGAATAATGACTTTCTTGTTAATCAATGCAATCCTTTCTTTTGTTTTAATTGCTTATTCTTTTTCTGTAGACAGTCAGGATACACAGAGAAGAGATAATTCTTCAATCGTTAATCTTATCCTTCTTCTTGCGGCAACATTCCTTGTTAATGCGCTTTGTATAATCTGCTGTAAATGGGCATCTGCTCAGCTTATTAAAGTTCAGTCCAGAATTACTTTTACAATGTATGCCTGGTTTGCTGTTTATAACTGGATTTTCCTCCTTATTATTCCAAATGGTAAAAAGAATGTACCTATTACTGTTATTCAGTGGATTTTGAATATTCTTGCAGTTGCTATTGTTTTCCTTGCTCCAGATGGATTTAAGGCAATTACTTATACAGAAGGTTCTGGGCTTAAAGTAATTTCTTCACCAGTTTTCTATGGTGCACTTTTTGATTACCTTCCAATTACATGGTTCCAGCTTTACGTTATTATCTACTGGATTTTCCTTCCATTTATCGGTTTTATTTCTATTCTTGTTCGTTCAGAAATGATGAAAACTAAACTGGAAAAACAGCGTATGAAACTTAATGCTTTTGCTGTTGTTGTATTCTGGGTACTTTCTTACCTGATTGCCTGGTCACAGAGAATTCAGCCTCAGTTAAATACATTGGTTCTTGTTCCTTATATATTTGAAATTCTCCTTCTGGTAAAAGCTGGAAATCTTGATTCTGTCTGGGATTTTAAGACTGGTTCACGGTCAACTGCCAGATTTATTATTAAATATCTTATTCCTTCTGTAATCGTTGGTGGTCTTTCTGCTCTTATTATGGCTTCCTTTGGTGCAAACACATTGATTATTGCACTTCTTACAGTTGTTATTACTGGTGGGGTTATTGCTACCTGGTATCAGATAGATAAACACATGACTGCAAAAAATATTCTTGCAGACAATAATTATGCAACTCACTTTGAAGATCAGCTGGCATCACTTGATTATAGTGGTGATACAAAAGATATTACTTCAAATTTGTTTAACATTTTTAAATCAAATCTTTCTACTACAAGCCTTCAGATTCTTATTGACGGTGGTGTTGGTGATCTGGAAACAGTTTATTCATCAAATGACAAACACAATAAAATTGATATTAATAACAATTGTTTTGACTTCCTGTTGAATATTAATCACCCGATTGTGTTCCGTGAATTTGCAAAACATAATTACAAAGTAATGAGTATTCGTCATGAACTTACAAAACTTCTTGATGATAATGATTCAGATGCATTTATTCTTTTGAACGAAGGACGCCACATTGTTGGTATTATCTTCCTTGGAAAGAAAAAGAGCGGCAACGTTTATAACGACTACGATTATCAGACTTTTACAAAGTTGTATTCTTACTTCTTTGTTGTTGGTTACTATATGAAGAACATTTCTAATGAAAGTGTTGTTGGTACAGTTAACCGGGAAATCCGTATGTCCAGCCAGATCATTACTTCCATCCAGGAAAACATGGATCCTATTAATTCTAAAAAAATTGATGCCGGTTACTGCATGGTTCCTGCTCACAACATTGGTGGTGAATTTATTGACCTTATCCGTCTTACAGATACAAGACACCTGTTCCTTGTAGGTTCAATGAGTGGTAAAGGTATTGCGGCTTCTATGAGTATGGTTATTCTTAAATCTGTTATCCGTACTTACCTTGCAGAAACAGCAGACTTCAAAAAACTTGTTGTTAAAATCAACGAATTTGTTCGTGATGGTTTGCCAAAGGGAACATATTTTAGCGGTCTGTTCGGACTTTTGGATTTTAACACAGATACAATGTACTATATTAACTGTGGTTGTCCTGCTTTGCTTACATATACAAAGGCTTACAATAACGTTATTGAAATCCAGGGTGAAGGTCGAGTTCTTGGTTTCGTAAAAGATATTGATCCTCTTGTAAAAGTAAAGAAAGTTAAACTTGCTCCTGGCGACATTGTTCTTGCAACAACTCAGGGTCTTATTGAAACTCACTCTTTGCGTGGTGAAATCTTTGGTAAAGAAAGAATCCAGAAGTCATTGCTGGAAAATTCCCGCTACAGTGCAGAAAAAATGGCAAAGTTTACTTATGACAGCCTTGTACAATTTACATCAAAAGAAATTGATGATGACGTAACAATTCTTGTATTTAAATACCTGGGAGGTAAATAATGGAACAGCTTACACTTAAAGAGAAAGTAGGTCCAAACTATGTTCTTCTTGAATTGTCTGGAGCTCTTAATGCTTATACAGTTCAGGAATTTCAGGAAAAAGTTTACCGTTATATTGTTGATACTAATGTTGTTGTTGATTTAAGTCAGGTTTATTCAATTGACTCAAGCGGTCTTGGAATTTTTATGGCAGGTCATAATGATGGTCTGGAATATGGAACAAAATTTTACTTGCAGAATCCATCTGAAGGTGCTAAAAAGGCAATTGATTCAACTGGATTCGAAGATACATTCAACTTTATCCATTCTGTAACCGAGGTTGTCTAAATTGAATTCTACTGCAAGAAAAATTTTTAGCACAGTTGTTTGTCTTGCTGCATTAACTGGCTGTGCAAAAGCAAAAAGCGGTCAGAGTGCAGAAGTTAAGAAGGATCCTCGATTAGAAAAACTGGATTATATTTATGCGTCAATGTCTGATAGATTTAAACAGCAGGTTTCTTTTTCTGATGATCAGGATAAATTGAATTTTCTTACTGATTTGGATAAGGTTCTTGATGCTCAGGAAAAATTTCCAAAGGATGATTTGAGCCTTTATTATCTGATAGATAAAAAACATAATGTAGGACGTTATGTTCCAGCAAAACTTGTGCCCCTTGTTCAAAACGAGTATTACAATATTTCACGCAATGATCTGTCCCTTAGACCAGATGTGGAAGCTGCACTGGTAGAAATGGCAAAGGGTGCAAGACAGGATGGAATTACACTTCTTGTTTCCAGCACATACCGAAGTTATGACTATCAGGAAAAGCTTTTTGAAAAATGGGTTAGAATTGACGGTCTTGAAGAAGCAGAACGTGAAAGTGCAAGAGCCGGAACGAGTCAGCATCAGTTGGGGCAGGCTATTGATTTTGGCAGCATCGAAGACAGTTTTATAGAAACAGCTCAGGGAAAATGGCTTAACCAGAACAGTGAACGTTACGGCTGGAGTTTAAGTTTTCCTCAGGGATATGAAGATGTAACTGGTTACCGGTGGGAATGCTGGCATTTCCGTTATATTGGTATTCCGGCCTGTGAGTTCCAGAAAAAATGGTTCGGCGATGTTCAGCAATTTATGCTGGAATTTATTGATGCCTGGCAGGATAAAGTATAAGCTTTATACAATAATTTAATAATTAGAAATAAAAGGGGCTGTCCAATAAGTCCTGTCATGCTGAATCTGGTTCAGAATGACAGAGGCTTAATTCTTTTGGGACAGCCCCTTTTTATTAGATTATCAATTCTATTTTGCTACAATGTTAACAAGCTTGTTTGGAACTACAACAATTTTTGCTGCAGTTTTACCTTCCATAAATTTCTTTGCACCTTCTGTTTCAAGAGCAAGTTTTTCCAGGTCATTATTGCTTGTGCCCATTGGAGCTTCAAACTGGTCCCGCTTTTTGCCATTAATCATAACTACGATTGTTGCGTTGTCTTCTTTGCAGAATTCTTCGCTGAATGTTGGCCATGGTTCGTAGGCAATAGTATTTTTGTTTCCAAGTTTTTCCCACAGTTCTTCTCCTAGGTGAGGAGCATAAACACTGAGCATTTTTACAAAGTCCGACCACATTGTTCTTGGAATTGCATCCAGCTTTGAACATTCGTTAATAAAAATCATCATCTGGCTGATTGCAGTGTTAAAGTTCAATGTGTCTGTATCATCTGTAACTTTCTTTACAGTTTTTGCATAAGTTTTACGGATTGCAGCAAGTGGTTTGGAGTCAAGTTTTCCTGTCATATCAATATCACAGAGAGGCTTTTCGCTGACTGTCCAGATTTTTTCCAGGAAGCGGTTAACTCCAATCAATCCCTGTGTATTCCATGGTTTAGAAACTGTAAGAGGACCCATAAACATTTCATACATACGAACGCTGTCTGCACCATAAGTTTTAATCATTTCGTCTGGGTTAACAACGTTTTTAAGGCTTTTGCTCATTTTTGCAATAACCCGTTCAAGCTCTTCACCAGTTTCTTTATCTACAAATTTGTCCTGGCTTACTTCTGTTACCTGATCAACTGGAACAAGTGACTTATTCTTTCTCTGGAATGCAAATGAAGTAATCATTCCCTGGTTAATAAGGCGCTGGAATGGTTCTTTTGTAGACACTACTCCGCAGTCATAAAGAACTTTGTGCCAGAATCGGCTGTAAAGAAGGTGAAGAACGGCGTGTTCAGCACCACCAACATATAAGTCAACTGGCATCCAGTAATTTTCTTTTTCTTTTGCACAGAAACATCCATCGTTTGAAGGATCAAGATAGCGCAGATAGTACCAGCAGCTTCCTGCCCACTGAGGCATTGTGTTTGTTTCCCGTTTACTGTCTGCACCGCACTGTGGACATTTGCAGTTAAGCCATTCTGAAATTCCTGCCAATGGACTTTCGCCTGTTCCTGTTGGCTGATAGCTTTTTACATTTGGCAGTTTGAGTGGAAGTTCATTTTCTGGAACTGGAACTGTACCGCATTTTGGACAATGGATGAGAGGAATTGGTTCACCCCAGTAACGCTGGCGGCTGAATACCCAGTCTCTGAGTTTGTAATTGATTGCTTTTTTGCCGATTGATTTTTCTTCAAGCCAGTCAATCATACACTGAATTGTTTTACGGGTTTCCATACCAGTAAACTGTTCTGAGTTGATTGTATATCCGTCTGCGTGAGTACAATGATCTGCAACGTTAAAAATATCCGGATTTTCGTTAACAAGTTTAGCATAGCTTTCTGGATTTTTTGCAGCGGCTTTAAGAATTTCTACACCTTTTGCTTCATCTCCGCCACCAAGTTTTGCAATCTCTTCATTTGATGCAACTACTTTGATTATAGGCAGGTTGAATTTTTTAGCAAAATCCCAGTCACGTTCATCATGGGCAGGAACAGCCATAATTGCACCTGTTCCATAAGTTGTAAGAACGTAGTCAGAAATCCAGATTGGAATAAGACGGCCGTTAACTGGATCAATACCGTAGCTTCCTGTAAATACACCAGTTTTATTTTTTGCAAGATCTGTGCGCTCAAGATCACTTTTCTTAGCAGTTTCTTCAATGTATTTTTCTACAGCTTCTTTCTGTTCTGCAGTTGTAAGAGATGGAACCATTTTGTGTTCAGGAGCAAGAACCATGTATGTAGCCCCGAACAATGTGTCTGCCCGAGTTGTATAAACTGTAATTGAATCTTCACTTGGTGTGCCGTCTGCTTTTGCAACCTTGAATTTTACTTCGCCGCCAGTGCTTTTACCAATCCAGTTTTTCTGCATAAGCTTAACACTTTCCGGCCAGTCCAAACCGTCAAGATCTTCAAGGAGACGTTCTGCGTAATTTGTAATTTTAAGAATCCACTGACGGATTGTTTTATGGGTAACAGTTTCTCCACAGCGGTCACATTTGCCTTCTTTAACTTCTTCGTTGGCAAGACCGGTTTTACATGCAGGACACCAGTTGATAGGAGTTTCGCTTTCGTAAGCCAGTCCTTTTTTGTAAAGCTGGAGGAAAATCCACTGAGTCCATTTATAGTATTTATCATCACAAGTGATTACACAGCGGTCCCAGTCGTAAGAAAAACCAAGAGCTTTAATCTGTTTTGTGAAGTTCTCAATATTAGCATAAGTTGTAAGGCTAGGGTGAGTTCCTGTTTTAATTGCATAGTTTTCTGCTGGCAAACCAAATGCATCATATCCCATTGGATGAAGAACGTTGTATCCTTTCATTCTAAGGTAGCGGCAGTAGATGTCTGTTGCAGTGTAGCCTTCCGGATGTCCAACGTGCAGACCTGCTCCACTTGGGTAAGGGAACATGTCAAGAACGTATCTGCGTTTGTCTTTAGGGATGCTTTCGTCTTCTACAGCTTTGAAAGTTTTGTTTTCATCCCAGTATTTTTGCCATTTGGGTTCAATAGTACTGAATGGATAAGCCATTTTTTGCCTCTTCTGAATAATAAATATTATGGAAAGAATTATAGTGATTTTTTGATTTTTTTCAAGAGATGGAAATTGAATGCATTACTAAGGTCTTGACTAAAACATTAAAAATGCATTAATTTTTTTTGTGTTCATAATAATATAAGGAGAAAATTATGAGAAAGTTTACAAAATTATTTGCAATTGCTGTAATTTCTTTTGCAGCTTTTGCCGCAAGTGCACAGTCTTCTAAAAGAAGTGGCGCTACAATGGGTTTGTTTTCTACAGAAGTAGATTGCTTTATGGATCTTATTGACTGGTCAACAGTTAAACCAGAAAATGTTTTTGCTTACATTGGTTATTCAGACTCAATGGCTGAAGTTGGTTTTGCAAAACAGTTTAAGCCTTTCTTCCTTGGATTGTATACTAAGGGTGCTATTAACTCATTTGATTTGTCTTCAACAACAATCACAAATTCTGGAGATAAGACAGTAGTAAATGCAAATCAATGGGACAAAACACAGGGGGAATTCAATTTTGATTCATTGCTGGGTTTTGATAATATGGCTTTCAGTCTTGGTTTATCTTACAATCCAAATGGCTCAACAAATGATACATCAAGCAAGCCATCAACAGGAGACAAAACATCTACGAATGATGACGATTTCTATTTAGCAATTAAGGGATCTTGGGGTATGTCAATGGACAAAATGTCTGTTTATGCCGGTGGATCTTATATTGTTGACGCTGATAAAACTGTTACAAAAAATGGAGATGATTCTTATGTAACAGACAATAGTTTTAATGAAATTATTGTTTACGGTGGGGTGATTTTACCACTTAAAGGAAACAAAACTTTTGAACAGACATTCGATGTTTCTGGTCATTCCAGCGTAACATTCTATCCAAAATATTCTGAAATTACTGTAACTGGCGGAAAAAAAACACCTGTTGAAAATGATTCAAAATTTGATATGGAAATTGGTGCAATTCCTCGTTATACAGCAACATTTACACCAAACGAAAAACTTTCTGTAAAAGCAAGAGGTGGAGCATATGTTGAGGCTTCATTTGGAAAATCTGCTGTTTCAGCAGCAAATACAGAAAACAATTCAACTGTATTCAATGTAATTCCATATGCAGCAGCTGCAATTTCTTATGCAGTAAAACCTGAATTCCTTTTGAATGCCGGTGTATCTTTTTCTCTTCCTTATGCTGAGCTTTCTTTCACAAACGTTAAGAACACAGTAGCAGAATCAAAAACTTCTGGAGTAGAATTTGCTTATAACAAGGGTTCTTTTGCAACATCATGGTCTTCTGGTTTTACATACACAATTGCAAAAAACATCACAATTGATTTCACATACGATGTTCTTGGTGACCTGTTGAATTCAAACTTTGGGTCAAAGAACTTGTCTAACACAGACAGCATTCTTACTACAATCAACAAGGTTCTTGTTCACAGCTTCTCATTTGGGGTAAGTGCAAAACTTTAATTTGTTGAATAATAAAATTATTTAGTTTATTATTAAACCTCTGGGGTTTTTCTCCGGAGGTTTTTTAATTTTAAATTGATTATAAAGTTCAACTTGGAAAGGAATAAAATGGATTTTTTTAACATCATGTTTTTTATAAACAGCATCGCCTTTGGAGTTGGTCTTGCAATGGATGCTTTTAGTGTAAGTATTGCCAACGCTATTGCAGAACCACAGATGAAAAAAAGCAAAATGTGTGGTGTTGCAGGAATTTACGCATTTTTCCAGTTTGCCATGCCTATGACTGGATGGCTTTGCGTTCATACAATTGCAGAAAAATTTACGGCCTTCCAGAAATTTATTCCATGGATTGCACTTATTCTTTTGCTGTATATTGGTATCAAGATGATTATTGAATGCATTTTGGAAAATA
Source organism: Treponema sp. (assembly GCA_016296205.1). Taxonomy (GTDB): domain Bacteria; phylum Spirochaetota; class Spirochaetia; order Treponematales; family Treponemataceae; genus Treponema_D. Next base: position 12,686 of record JAEDJS010000041.1, read on the forward strand.
AAAAAGCAGACAGTCAAATTGAATCAGACCCGGCTGCAAAATCAATTACGCTTGGTATTTTAATTATCCAGGGAATCGCCACAAGTATTGACGCTCTTTCTGTTGGTTTTACAATTGCAGATTACAACTGGCTTGCAGCATTAATTGCTTCTTTGATAATTGCCGTTGTTACTTTTGCAATCTGTATGATAGGTCTTCTTCTTGGTAAAAAAGCCAGTGATAAACTTGGAAGCGGTGCAGAAATTGTTGGCGGCGTAATTTTGATTCTGATTGGTATTGAAATCTTTGTAAAAGGTGTTTTCTTTAGTTGATTTTTTTTTAGAAAAATTGATTCTTTTGCAATTTATCTATTGACAATTTTTTTATAATTCTATATATTAATCATACATTGCATTCCCCGATTGTGTAATGGTAGCACTTCAGATTCTGGTTCTGATTGTGGGGGTTCGAATCCTCCTTGGGGAATCTTTTTTTTTGCCCCAAGAAATTTTCTAAAAAAACAAACCAATCTGGTCCCTTCGTCTATCGGTTGAGGACGAGAGATTCTCAATCTCTAAAGACGGGTTCGACTCCCGTAGGGACCGTAGTGAGAAAGTATCTGCAAAAGCAGGTACTTTTTTTTGCAAAAAAAATGATAAGCATGCAGAAAAATTCCCTACGGGAGTCGAACCACGGAGAGAGCGCCAAAAATCGGGAGCAGGGCCAGGGATTTTTGGAAAAATGCACAGGAGGTGCCCGACAGCGAAGGTCGGCGGGGTGGAAGCGGAGGACAGGAAGTCCGGAGAAGAAACCCTTATACTCCCGTAGGGACCGTAGTGAGAAAGGGCTGTCCAATAAATTAGTAGCATAGCGTCATCCTGAACTCGTTTCAGGATCTCACACTAAATCTAGTGGGATTCTGAATCAGGTTCAGAATGACAGAGGCTTAATTCTTTTGGGACAGCCCCTTTTTTTTTGCAAAAAAAATGATAAGTATGCAGATGAAGTCCCTGGGGGAGTCGAACCACGGAGAGAGCGCCAAAAATCGGGAGCAGGTGCGAGGGATTTTTGGAAAAATGCACAGGAGGTGCCCGACAGCGAACGTAGGCGGGGTGGAAGCGGAGGAAAGGAAGTCCGGAGAAGAAACCCTTATACTCCCGTAGGGACCGTAGTGAGAAAGTATCTGCAAAAGCAGGTACTTTTTTTTTGCAAAAAAATGATAAGCATGCAGAAAAAATCCCTACGGGAGTCGAACCACGGAGAGAGCGCCAAAAATCGGGAGCAGGTGCGAGGGATTTTTGGAAAAGGGCACAGGAGGTGCCCGACAGCGAAGGTCGGCGGGGTGGAAGCGGAGGACAGGAAGTCCGGAGAAGAAACCCTTATACTCCCGTAGGGACCGTGGTGAGAAAGTATCTGCAAAAGCAGGTACTTTTTTTTTGCAAAAATAATAATTAGTATGCAGATGAAGTCCCTGGGGGAACATTTTTCTCGTTTTGCTCCCGATTTCGTGAGATTTTATTGAAAATTTAAGAGATTTATGATATTATAGTTGTGATGAGTGCAAGTTACAAAAAACTTTGGAAGATCCTGATAGACCGTGACATGAACAAGAGTGACCTTATAAGGCAAGCAAAAATTACAAGCAACATTGTTGCTAAAATGGGAAAAGGCGAAGATGTTTCAATGGAGAGTCTTCGAAAAATATGCATCGCTCTAGGCTGTGAAATTGGGGATATCATGGAACTTAATACTGAAGATTAAAAAAATAATCAAAGTGTCATTATTTGACACCTTGTGTATGTTAAAATGGTAACATAATTTTTATTGTACAGTGAGGATGACTTTTAGGATATGAATAGAATAATTTCTTCACCTATGAATTACATAGGTGGCAAATATAAATTGTTGCCTCAACTTTTGCCACTTTTCCCTGATAAGATAAATACTTTTGTTGATTTATTTTGCGGAGGTTGCAATGTGGGTATAAATGTACCTGCGAAAAAAACAATTTTCAATGATAATCTTTCCTATCTTATAGAATTATATAAAAAGTTTGGCTCTTTAAGTAAAGAAGAGATACTCAATCATATTGACAACCGTATAAATCAGTTTAACCTTTCTCTTACAAATAAAGATGGCTATCTAGAATTAAGAAAGCTTTATAATTCAGAAAAAAATCCGTTAGATTTGTTTGTTTTGGTAGCTTACTCTTTTAATCACCAGATTAGATTTAATTATTCGCATGAGTTTAATAATCCATTTGGAAAAGAAAGAAGTTGCTTTAACGAACACATGAAGAATAATTTGCTTGATTTTTTAAATGCCCTTAATAAGAACTCTGTTGATTTTACTTCATTTAATTTTGATGAATTCGATTTTTCAAGGCTTTCTTCAAATGATTTCGTATATTGTGACCCTCCGTATTTAATCACTACAGGAACTTATAACGACGGTAAACGAGGTTTCACTGGTTGGAATGAAGCCGAAGAAGAAAAACTCTTGAATATTCTTGATGACTTGGACAAAAGAAATATTTGTTTTGCCCTTTCAAATGTAATTGAGCACAAGGGAAAGGAGAATTTGATTTTGAAAGACTGGATAACAAGAAACAATTATTATGTTTCATATCTCGCAAAAAATTATTCAAATTCAAATTATCATACAATCAACCGAAATCCAAATGCAACTATTGAGGTTTTAGTTACAAACTATGTTCCACAAATTTCACAAGAAAATCTATTGTTTGCATAAGTTGGAAAAAAATGCGATATATTGGAAACAAGGAAAACATCTTAGATAAAATATATTCTATTCTCAAAGAAAATAATATTTCAGGGAAAACTTTTTTTGATTTTTTTTCTGGAACAGCAAATGTAAGCAAGTTTTTTAAGGAAAAAAACTATCAAATTTTTTCATCAGATATTTTATACCTTTCGTATTGTTTGCAAAAAGCATATATTGAAAATAACGAATCTCCAAAATTTGATAAGTTAATAGAAATAATTCCCAAAAATGAATTTGATAATTTATTTGCAACTCCTCTTGAAACTGTTGTCAGCTATTTAAATTCTATAAAGGGTGTAGAAGGCTTTATTTATAAGAATTACACTCCAACTGGGACAGAGAACCTTCCCAGGCAAAGAATGTATTTTATTGATGAAAACGGCAAAAGAATTGATGCTATCCGACTCAAAATAGAAGATTGGAAAAATAAAAGTTTAATTTCTGAAAATGAATATTTCATTTTACTTGCTTGCCTTATTGAAACAATTGGATTTTATTCTAACGTTGCAGGGGTTTATGCAGCTTTTCATAAATCTTGGGATCCAAGAGCATTAAAACCATTAACAATGCGTACAATTCAAATACTAAATAACAATCAAGAAAATATTGTTTATAATGATGACAGTATGAATCTTCTTGATAAAATTGATGTTGATATTCTATATCTTGACCCGCCATATAATGAACGACAGTATGCTCCGAATTATCATATTTTAGAAACAATTGCGAAATATGATGAACCGGAATTGCGTGGTGTTACAGGTATGAGAGACTATGCTAGCCAAAAATCAAGATTTTGTAATCCAAATACTGCATTGGAAGATTTAGACAAAATCGCAAAAAATGCGAAATATAAAAATCTCGTTTTAAGTTATAACTCCGAAGGTATAATGCCCTCGGATAGAATAATTGAAACATTAAATCAGTACGGTACTGTAAAACTAGAGCAATTTGAGTATGCTCGTTTCAAAAGTAATAATAACGGCCTTGCCAGAACAAAGAAAACTGTATACGAACAATTATATATTTTGAAAAGAGAGGTGTAATATGAATCTT
>JAEDJS010000042.1 GCA_016296205.1 Treponema sp.
AGCGCCACCTTGCCAAGGTGGATGTCGCGGGTCCGACTCCCGTTTTCCGCTCTAATTAGAAAGCGATTTGAGTTTCTCAGATCGCTTTTTTTATAAAATTTTATTTTTTTAAGAGGATCACCGTGAAAGTTACAAAGGAAATCAAAAAACTTGAAAACTCAGCAGTTGAGCTTACTGCAACAATCAGTAAAGAAGATGTAAAAGCAGGTTATGACGAACAGCTTAAGAACATCGCAAAGAACATTCAGCTCCCAGGTTTCCGCAAAGGTCATGTTCCATTCAAAACAATCGAATCAAAATATGGCGAAGCTCTCAAGGCAGAAATCGCAGGCGACCTCATTGACAAAGCTCTCAATGAACTCATGAATCAGGAAGAAAACTTTGAAATCCGTCCACTTCCTTACAGCCAGCCAATGCTGGACAAAATGCCGGAATTCGACCTGGAAAAAGATTTGACTTTCACAGTTAAATATGATGTATTCCCAGCAGTTGAAGTTAAGAATTTTGACGGAATTACAATCAAAGAACCACAAGTAGAAATCGGTAAAAAAGAAATCGAAGAAGAACTCAAAGCAATTCAGGACAGAAACGCTACAGTTCTTGATAAAAAAGACGGCGATAAAGTTGCAAAAGATGATATCGTAACAATCAACTACAAAGAACTTAACGATGACGATTCAACTATTGCAGGTTCAGAAAGAGAAGGTTTCGTATTTACAGTTGGAACAGGTGAAAACATCTACAAAATCGATGATGAAATCACTGGAATGGCAAAAAACGAAACAAAAGTAATTAACAAAGAAATCGATGGTGCAAAGAAAAAAATCAGCGTAACTGTAACAGCAGTAAAGGTTCGCCAGCTCCCTGCCCTTGATGATGATCTTGCACAGGATGTAAGCGACAAATTCAAAACCTTGGACGACCTTAAGGCAGACATTTCAAAGAATCTTGAAAACGCAAAGAACAGAAAACTTGCAGAAATCAAATCACAGGATCTTTTGAATCAACTTGTAGAAAAGAACCCTGTTGAACTTCCTGCATCAATGCTCAAGGCAGAGCTTTCAAGCCGTTTTGAAATGATGGCACAACAGTTCCAGACAACTCCAGAACAGCTGGAAAAAATGATCGAAAAATCTGGTCAGACAAAGGAAGCAATGCTTAAGGAATGGACTGGCGATTCAGAAAAAATGCTTAAGAGCCGCCTTATTGTAGACACACTTATCCGTGAAAAGAATATTTCTGTAACACCAGAAGAAATCGAAGCAGAATATGCAAAACTTGCAGAAGACTATGGCATGGCTGTAGAAGAAGTAAAGAAGCAGTATAGTGATGCACGTTCTAAGGAATACCTCATGGACGAAGTTAAAGAAAGAAAACTCTTTGAAGAACTTTACAAACAGGTAAAGGTAACAAAGGGTGACAAAAAATCTTTCGCTGACTTGTTCCAGGCAAAATAAGTTTTAGTAACAATTTTTTTGTTAATCAATTTATTGTTATCAGAACAATTAAAATTATTTATCACCTGGATTCAGTTTTGAATTAATAGTTTTATTAAAAGTACGGAATGAAGCCAGTTTTTGGTAACATTCCGTATTTTTTTTGAATTAAATTGCAATTATAAAAGATTTTAATTAAAATAACTGACGAATTGTCTTTTTTTTGTTATATTAATTTAAGAGATTCCTTTGTGACAAATCAATTTTGGGAGAATTATAAATGAACGAATTTATGAACAGTCTTGTTCCAACAGTTGTACAGAGAAGCGGAAATGCAGAACGTTCCTACGACCTTTTTTCCAGACTTCTTAATGACCGCATTATTTTTGTAGATGGAGAAATCCGTGATGAAAATGCAGACCTTGTTGTTGCTCAGCTTCTTTATCTTGAAAGTGAAAACGCAGAAAAAGATATCAGCATGTATATAAACAGTCCTGGCGGTTCAGTTACTGCTGGCCTTGCAATTTATGATACAATGCAATACATCAAATGCGACATTCAGACAATCTGTATGGGACAGGCAGCTAGCATGGGTGCTATTCTTCTGGCAGGTGGAACAAAAGGCAAAAGAATTGCACTTCCATCAAGCAGAGTTATGATTCACCAGCCATGGGGTGGAGCTCAGGGCCAGGAAAGTGATATTGCCATTCAGGCTAAAGAAATTGGTCGCCTTAAAAAGCTTTCAATCAATTACCTTTCAAAAGCAACTGGAAAATCTATAGAAGAAATTGCAAAAGACATGGAAAGAGACTTCTATATGTCCAGTGAAGACGCACTTAAATACGGCATTGTAGACAAAATTATGTACGGCCGTCCAGGAGAAAACTAAAAATGGGAAAACAGCCTACATGTTCGTTTTGTGGAAAACCAAAAGATGAATACAGAAGCCTTGTTCAAGGTCCAGGTAATCTTTATATCTGCAACAATTGTATAGATACTTGCAAAACTATTATTGCAGACCAGGAAGATTCTGTAAAAGACATTGATATGGCTGAAATTCCAACTCCAAAGGAATTTAAATCATATTTGGATGAATACATTATTGGCCAGGACTATGCTAAGAAAGTTCTGTCTGTAGCGGTTTACAATCACTATAAACAGCTTTCAGCAGCTGCCCGCAAAAAAGACATTAAAATAGAAAAATCAAACATTCTTCTTCTAGGTCCAACAGGAAGCGGTAAAACTCTTCTTGCAAAAACACTGGCACAAAAACTAAAAGTACCATTTGCAATTGCAGATGCCACTACCCTTACAGAAGCAGGATACGTTGGCGAAGACGTAGAAAACGTTCTTCTTAAACTTATCAACAACGCAGATGGTGACATAAAAGCGGCAGAACGGGGAATTATTTTTATCGATGAAATTGATAAAATTGGCCGTAAAAGTGAAAACACTTCAATTACCCGTGATGTTAGCGGCGAAGGTGTTCAGCAGGCTCTTCTTAAAATTATTGAAGGAACAGTTTCCAGTGTGCCTCCACAGGGGGGAAGAAAACATCCAAATCAGGAAATGATAGAAATTGACACTACAAATATTCTCTTTATTTGTGGCGGTGCATTTGTTGGACTTGATAAAATAATTGAACAGCGTCTTTCTACAAGCTCCATTGGTTTTGGAGCAGAAGGAATCGGCCGTTCAGATAAAGACAGAATGGATCTTCTTAATAAGCTTACAAGTGATGACCTGGTACGTTTTGGTCTTATTCCGGAACTTATTGGCCGTCTTCCAATAAGTTGTGCTCTAAACGAACTTACCCGTGATGATTTAAAACGCATTCTTACTGAACCAAAAAATGCAATTACAAAACAGTTTAAGGCAAGTTTTGATATTGACGATGTGGAACTTTCATTCAGCGACGAAGCTATTGAAGAAATTGCCGACATTGCAATTAAAAACAAAACAGGTGCCCGAGGACTTAGAGCAATAGTAGAAAATGTTCTTATGGACATTATGTACGAAATTCCTAGTGTTAAAGGCCACAAAAAGCTTGAAATTACTAAAGAAATTGTAAATAAAACTGTAGAAGTAACAGAAGAAATGCTTCAGAAAATTGCAGAAATCAGTGCTTAAATAAGATTCTGCAAAATACAAACCGGGCTGTCCCAAAAGAATTAAGCCTCTGTCATTCTGAACCTGATTCAGCATGACAGGACTTATTGGACAGCCCCATTTTTTTTATTCTTTACGGCTGGCTTTAAGAAGAACCTGAGCTGTTGCATGAGCTGTTTTTTCCCAGGAGAATCTTTTTGCCCATTCAACTCCCTGCTGACTCAACTTTTTCCTTAAATTTTCATCAACGGCAAGTTTTTCCAATGCACCTTCAATTTCCAGAATGCTGTCACTATTAAAATACAAAGCATTGCTGGCAGCCAATTCTGGAAGTGCACCGGCTTTTGCACATGCCACAGGAAGTCCGCAAGCCATTGATTCAAGAACAGTAAGTCCAACACCTTCATTTACAGAGGGGCATATACATGCAGTTGCTCCCCGGTACAAATCAGGGAAAGTTTCGTGAGGAAAATATCCTGTTAAAAAAATATCACTGGAATAATCACTTTCAAAAGCAGCTTTATGAACTTTTTCTGCATAATTTCCATCGCCTTTTCCGGCAAGAACAAGCCTGTGAGGAAGCCCGGTATTCTTCTTGAATAAAGAGAAAGCCTTTATTAATTCAACATGTTTTTTTTCTTCGCTGGAAATTGTACTGGCATAAATAAAATATGGCCGCTGAATTGCAAAAGGTTTTACATTTACATACTCAGAATCATCCAGTTCTTTTGGATAAAACATAGAGTGGTCAATACCATTATGGATTACTTCGATGTTTTTATTTTTTATGCCGAGTTTTTCCAGGTCTCGTTTAATAAAATTACTGGCTGCAATTATGTAATCAACTTTATTCAGACTCTTTTTCATTGCCAGCTTCTTATACAGTTTTTTATTTTTTAATAATTTTGAAGGAATATCATTTATAACTGCAACACCAGGAACAGAAAATTCCAAAGGCAGAAGTCTTGCACCGGCTGTATAAAGAATTGCATCAAATTCATTTTTTGACGCAAAAATATTAGCCTTATACAAATGCCATGCCTGGTCTCCAAAATAGTTTGAAGCAGTACCTGTTGATATAAAATCAATTTTAGGATTTACTGCAAAAGAATACCTGTCTGTTTCCGGACCAAATATCTGGTAGGAAATATTGTTTTCATCTGGAAGTTGATTTACAAGAGAAAGCAAATATGCTCCAAGTCCAGAGCGTCCGTGATCCAGCCCAAAGGAATCGATTCCGAATTTCATGCCTATATATTATACAAAAGATTGTTTTTATGCTAGACTGTAACACATGAATAATATTACATTTGAAAACCTCGGTTTAGAAAAATCAATTACAGAACGTCTTGAAAAAATCAGCATAAAAGAACCTACTGCAGTTCAGCAGAAAATTATTCCAATGGTACTGGATAATAAAAACATAATGTTTCAAAGCGAAACTGGAACCGGAAAAACATTCGCCTACGCACTTCCACTTATCCAGAATCTGGAAAAAGAACTTAATGGAAAACAGACAGATGATTTTGTAAGAATCCTAATTGCAGCACCAACATACGAACTGGCAAGTCAGATAAAAGTACAAATACAGAAAATTACAGATATTAAATGCGCCCTTTGTATTGGTGGAGCTCCAATCAGCCGCCAGATAGAAATGCTCAAAGAAAAACCGGTTATCGTTATTGGAGGAAGTGCACGACTTCTTGAGTTGATTCACCTTAAAAAACTAAAAGCAGATAAAATCCAGACCCTTGTACTTGATGAAGCAGACCGGCTTTTAAGTCCTGAACTTAGAGATGAAACAGAAGGACTCATGGAAAGACTTCCTAAAAAAGTTGAACTCATCGGCTGTTCTGCCACTGTTAGCAAATACACAACAAAAATTCTCACCAAAGCAAGAAAGGTTCATGAAAATAAAGATGATAATCATGCAGAAAATTTCCAGGAAATTGAATTTGTTGAACTTCCAGCAGAAGATGTTCTTAGAAAAAGAATTACTCACTGGGCACTCTTTGCAGAAAAAAGACAGAAAATAGACACATTAAGAAGTTTCATCCATGCAGTAAAACCAGAAAAACTAATTGTGTTTACAGCAAAAACAGATCAGGTAGACAACATCACCTCAAAATTAAAATACAAAAATATTGAATGCCAGGGACTTTGCGGTAAAACAGACAAAAAGCTTAGAAAAGAAATAATCGATAAATTCAGAAGCGGGAAAATTCCTGTATTAATTACAACAGATTTAGCAAGCCGAGGACTTGATATTCAGGGAGTAACCCATGTTGTTCAGATGGATTTACCGGAAAGCACAGATTTCTTTGTTCACAGAAGCGGAAGAACAGGTCGTGCAGGACACAAAGGTTTTAACTGCGTAATCGGTGATGAATATGAACTGCAGAATTATGCTAAACTGGAAAAAAAGTTAAAAATCACAGTTTATCCCAAAATTCTATATCAGGGAAAATTACAGGACCCAAATTAATCATATTTAATGCAATTTATTGAAAAAACTCAAAAATTCTGTTATATTATTAGTCCAAATTGAATTAAAATTAACAGAAAAAATTAAGTTCAATTTGCCACAGGAGAATAAAGTGTTTCTAAAAAGTCTTGAAGTTTACGGATTTAAATCTTTTGCAGACAGAACAAAAATCAATTTTGCAGACGGTATTACTGCCCTTCTGGGACCAAATGGTTGTGGAAAAAGCAATGTTGTTGATGCAATTAAATGGGTTCTTGCAGAAAATAAATCAAAAAATCTCCGTGCAGCATCAATGGAAGATGTTATATTTAACGGAACAGAAACACGCCCGGCTTTATCTGTAGCAGAAGTAACACTAACAATAGCCAACGAAAACGGACTTTTGCCTTTACAGGACAGCGAAATTGCAATCAAGCGTCGTCTTTACCGCTCTGGTGAAGGTGAATATTTTATCAACGGAAAACAGGTAACTGCAACAGAAATCCGCCGTCTTTTTATGGACACTGGTGTTGGTAAAGCCGCCTACTCTGTTATGGAACAGGGAAAAATTGACCAGATTCTTTCAAGTAAACCGGAAGACAGACGATATTTATTTGAAGAAGCCGCAGGAATTTCCCGAAGTAAGGCAGAAGTGGCAGAAGCTGAACGAAATCTTGAAAAAACAAGACAGAACCTTAACCAGATAGAAACAGCTCTTCAGGAAACAAAGCGGAATTATGAAACATTAAAAGTTCAGGCAGAAAAAACTGCAAAATTCCGTAAATTCCAGGAAGAAAAATTCAACTGTGAACTGGATCTTCAGCTTCTTAAGCTTAAAGATTTTACTCTTAACAAATCTCGTCAGCAGACACAAAAAGAAGAAGCAGAAGAAAAACGTGACAAAGCAATCCACGAGATTCAGGAAATTTACGAAAGCCTTCACGAGAATACAGAAAAAATCAACTCTTTGCAGACAGAAATTGTAAACCTTCAGCAGGAAGTTATTAAAATTTCAACCGAACAGAGCTACAAAAAAGAAACCCGCAAAAAGCTGATGATTTCAATCTCTGAAACAAAAGAAAAAATTTCGTCCTTTGAAGCAAAACTTTCTACAATTGAAGAACGAATTGACGAATATAATGAAGAAATAGACAGTCAGACTGCAGAAAAATACGAAAAACAGAAACAACTAGATGATATCAATAAAAACATTCAGGGATTTCTGCATAACCTTACCCAGGCTTCCGGCCAGATTGATGAAAATGAAAAACAGGAAGGAATCAACGGCGGAAAAATCCGTTTGTTAGACGAAGACCGTTCAAAGCTTCAGAAAAAACTGGAAGAAATCACAGAAGATATTGTTACAGAATTGGACGCAAAATTAAAAGATGCAGGTTACTCCAGTGCAGCATGCAAAAAGTCAAAAGAAGAAATGAACACTCTTCTTGATAAAATCAAAATTTTTGCAAATGGACGCCTGAATATTTTTAAAGATTTTACAGCACTTAACGGCCATTCAGAAAATGACAGCAAAAGAATGGGAAATGACGGAATCCAGGCATTTGAAGAAATAGGTTCAATGCTTCAGGAACTTACAGAAAAAATTGAAGACTACACAAAGAAAACCCCTCAATTTATTGATGACTTTCTTAGCCCTGAAGGTATTATCACTCAGAAACGAGACATCGATAATTCAATTTCCCAGAATCTTCTAACAATCAAATCTATTCAGGAAGAAAATGAACAGCTTCGTGAACTTAATAAAAAATTAAACGAAAAAATTAAAGAATATCAGAAAACTGTAGAAGATTTACGAGTTAACCAGGCCGCTATGGCTCAGCAGATTACAGCCTGTGAAAATACAATTCAGGGATACAAAAAATCTCTTGCAAATGAACAGTCACTTAAAATCGAAATCCAAAATGATCTGGATCACGAAATTTCAAAACGGGAAAGCTTTGACGAAGAACTTCAGGAAATTGACGAAGCAATTGCAGATCTGGAAAAACAGGGACAGAAAATTGCAGACCAGCTTATTGACCTGGACAATCAGATTAAAGAATGCAACAACAAAGTTTCCGGCAAAAACAGTGCACTGGAAAAGAAACAGGCAGAACAGAAAAAATATCAGGATATTCTTGAAAAGTTGAATATTTCACTTATCCAAAGCGATACAGAAATTAAAAACATCAAGCAGAATTTCCAGGATAACTATTCCAGAAATCTTATGGAATTTGAAGAACGAATGTATAAGATTTCTGCAACAAGCCAGGAACTTAAAGAAAAGCTTGGAGACATTAAAAAGAAGATTGAAGAACTGGGTGGAGTTAACCACATGGCAGTTGAAATGTTTGCCGAAGAAAAAGACAGATATGAACGCCAACAGGCAAACTTTGCAGACACACAGAAATCTCTTGAAAACCTTGTGAGAGTTAGCGAAGAAATCCGTGCAAAGAGTACAGAAATATTCCTTGAAACTTACAATAAAATTAAGAGAAATTTCCACAATATGTTCCGCCGTCTGTTTTCTGGTGGTAAGGCAGAATTAAAGCTTCTTGATCCAGCAAACGTTCTTACTTCTGGGATCGAAATTTACGCACAGCCGCCTGGAAAAAAACTTCAGGCAATTTCACTGTTAAGTGGTGGTGAAAAAACAATGACAGCCGTAGCTCTCCTCTTTGCAACATATCAGGTACGCCCTAGCCCATTCTGTCTGCTGGACGAAATTGATGCGGCCCTTGATGATAAGAACGTTACAAGTTTTGTTCAGACATTGAGAGCTTTTGCTAATGTTAGCCAGTATATTGTTATTACTCACAACAAGAAAACTGTAATGGGTGCTAGTACAATGCTTGGTGTTACAATGGAAGAAAGCGGTATTACAAAAGTAGTTCAGACTCGACTTGATGATGCAACTTTAAACGCAAGACTTAAATGGGATGACCAGTCGGACTTTGTAGAAGAAGATGTGCCTCCAGAAGAAGGAATTGTAATTCCACCTAGACCTCCAAAACGTTTAAGGGATGCAGAGGGAAAAGTAATACAGCAGCTGTCTGAACAATCTCAAAACATTGAACAGACAGAGCAAACCCAAAATTCTGAAATCCAGGATGAGATAAAAAATTCAGAAGCAGCTGAATAAGTCTGAGCAGAAAAATGAATATATTTGATTCTGTACGAGAAAAAATAGATAATTTTGTTTCTCAGAAAGGAAAACTGGCAGCAATAGTGATTGCATTGCTTGTTGATTTTTTTATACTTGGAGTTGCAGTGATGATATGCACTCCTTCACAGAAATCAAAAAAAAGAAAACCTTTGCCAGACTTATCCACTCAATTTACCCCTAACCAGGAATTTGAAAAACCGGAAGAAGGTTCACTTATTGAAGACTATTATTTTTCCAGAGTTGCAAAGGATAAATGGTCTGAAGAAGAAAAAGACGAGTATTTTGAAATTCCTTCAAACAAAAAATTCCAGGAATTAAAAGATTCAAATAACAGACTTGTTCAAGAAATACTGGAGGATACTCCGTGAAAAAAAATTCAGTTATTTTACCAGCAGTACTGGGTTGCATTAGTTTAGTTTTTTCCTCATGTGAAACTACAAAAAATTTAAATTCTCAGGAGCAGCCATCAACTCCACAAGTTTTAGAAGCTTCGGAATTAAACAGCGAACCTGATTCTGAACAAATATTTGATTTTGAAGGGGCAGAATCAGTTAGTGATAATGAAGCAGGCTGGATGGAAGAATTAAAAGAAGATTCTCCAGATGCTCAGACAGATTCAGAAAATTTATCAAAAGAATTAAAAGAAGAAATTGTTGTAGAAGAAGAAATTGATCAATCAAAAACAAAAATAAAACAGGATGTAAAAGACGCATTAAAAGAACTGGGAACAGACATCTACTTTTCTGGAACAAATAATGATACATCAGCTGCAGCAGTAAACAATGGCAGCCAGAATGATGCATTATCTCCATCAGGTGCAAAAGATTCAACTAATCAGAATATCAACTCCCAGGCAGAAACTGTAACAAGCCAATTTGAAAATCAGAAACCGGAAACAATTAACTCATCTGAACAAAACATTGATAACCTGCAGAAAGATTCAGATTTAACTGTATCAGATTCAACTGTATCAGATTCAACTGTAAATGCAGATAATTTAAACAATCAGTCGGGCTTAATGGAAAGTGATTCAGATATTTCAAATTTGATTGACGAAAAAGAAAGAACAGAAAATTCCATCACTGCAGAAAAAAATGATACAGAAATTCAGGGTCAGGAAATAGAACCGGGAAAAACAACTGCAAAAAGTTCAATAGTTGCAAAAGATACAGTTGTTCCAAGCAGAAGTATGGAAATGCTTTTGAATCAGTACATCGATATTGAATACCCTGGCAGCGGTTGGGTTTACCTTGGAGAAACAGAAGAAGTAAATCTTGTAAAATACTTTGGCCGCAAAATGAACACCAACAAGAAAAATGACCGGACTACAACATTCCAGCTCAGATCCTTCAAGCCAGGAAAAACAATACTTCACTTCTACAAAAATGATTTGCTCAACGATACTTACATTGATGACTATATTGCCATTACAGTAACCGAAACTGTATGTAAAGATAACGCTCATGCAAAGGCTCCAGACTACAGTGAAATAGTTCCAGAAAAAGTTGAACTGTACCAGAATCAGGAAATTAAGGAATCAACTGGAATTGCAGAAAATGAACGGCCAGCAGCTCCTGAAGTGCAGAAAAGTAAACAGACTGCAAAAAATATCCGGCCAACAGAAAATATTCCAGGCTACATTCCAAGTTTTTCTTCCGCATCTACAGGAGCTCCAGTTACAGTCGAAGGCATGGAAGACGAAATGGAAGTATCACTTGTTACACCTCAGGCAGAGTCCCCTAACCTGTCTGAAAGCCTTCTGGACAAAGCACAGGAATGTTATGATAATTTTGAATTTCAACGGGCTCTCGATTATGTACAGAACTTTCTTGACCACAGTTTAACAGATCTTGATCAGGGATTCTTTCTGAAGGGTAAAATTCTTGAAGCAAAAAGTCCGGTTCAAAATATCCGTGAAGCATTAAACTGTTATGATACAGTTGTAAAAAATTATCCCCAAAGTGAAGTATGGGAAAGTTCAAATGAAAAAGTAATCTACATTAAAAGATTTTATTTTAACTACAGATAATTTTTCATCCAGTACTTTAATCAAAAATAAAAAAATTGTATAATTATAATGCTTATTAGTTAACTAATGCTTATTAGTTAACAAATTAGGAGACATAGATGTTAGACTACAAGTTTATTAAAGACAATCTGGAAGCAGTAAAGAAAAATATTGAAGCCAGAAACATGACAGCAGATGCAGACATTGTTGTAAAATTATATGACGAAAGAACTGCACTTACAACTGAATTACAGAACCTTCAGCAAAGACGCAATGCCAACGCCCAGTCAATGAAGCAGAAACTTTCTCCAGAAGAAAGACAGAAATTTATTGAAGAAGGCAAACAAATAAAAGAAGAAGCTTCCAGAATCGAAAATATACTTAAAGAAAAAGAAGCAGAACTGGAAGATGCAGCACGCAAAATTCCAAACATGGCAAATCCTGCAGTTCCAGTTGGAAAAGTTGACACAGAAAATCTTGAAGTAAAAAAAGTGGGAACACCACGCAAATTTGATTTTGAAGTTAAAGATCATGTTCAGATTATGGAAGCTTTGGATCTTATTGATTTTGAACGGGCAACAAAGGTTTCTGGACCAAAATTCTATTATCTTAAAAACGAAGCTGTATTCCTTGAACAGGCATTAATCATGTATGCTTTGAACACATTAAGAAAGCATGGTTTTAACACTTTCATTACACCTGATGTTGCCCGACAGGAAATCTTAACTGGAATTGGTTTTAACCCACGTGGAAACGAAAGCAACGTTTACTGTATAGAAGACGAAGGAACATGTCTTGTTGCAACAGCAGAAATCACTTTGGGAGGATATCATTCAAATGAAATTATTCCAAAAGATAAACTTCCATTGTTCTATGCAGGTCTTTCTCATTGTTTCCGCCGTGAAGCAGGAGCTGCGGGCCAGTTCAGCAAAGGTTTGTACCGTGTTCACCAGTTTGATAAAGTAGAAATGTTCGTATATTCAACTCCAGAACAGAGCGATGAAATACACGAAAAACTTCGCCTTATTGAAGAAGAAATCTTTACAGGACTTGGTCTTCCTTTTAGGGTAGTTGATACATGTACTGGTGACTTAGGTGCTCCAGCTTACCGCAAATGGGATCTTGAAGCATGGATGCCTGGAAGAAACGGTGGAGAATACGGAGAAGTTACATCTACATCAAACTGTACAGATTATCAAGCAAGACGTCTTAACGTAAAATTCAAGGACGAAGACGGAAAGAATAAATATGTTCACATGCTTAACGGTACGGCAATCGCTGTAGGCCGAGCAATGCTTGCAATTATCGAAAATTACCAGAATGCAGACGGTTCAGTTACAATTCCTGAAGTACTTGTTCCATTCTGTGGTTTTGATAAAATCGTTGCAAAGAAATAAATAATTATTAAAACACGAGTTTTTTAAACATGAGTTTTTTTTAAACAGGAGTTTTTATGGAACCAAAGAATATTCATTCAAAATCAATTTTCTATATTCTCTTGTTTATAAGTATAATCATTGGGGCAGCAGTATTAAAAATCACTTCTAATATTTTTATTCCCATTACTGTTGCCCTTCTTCTGTCTTTTGTTTTTTATCCAATGCTTAAAAAACTTAACCAGAAACTGCATTTCCCATGGATTGTAAGTATTCTGCTTGTGCTTGTTCTTTCTATAATCGTTTTTACAATTTTAGGTAATTTGATTTTTTCAAGCATAAAAAAAATCAGCAGCGTATATCCAAAATATGAAGACCGTTTCTGGGAAATCTACATGATATTTGCCAAAGCATTTAAAATTACAGTTGATGAAGATTCCAGTCTTCTTACAAACCTTTGGAATTCATTAAAAGTGCGCAATACAGTTCAATCTGCGGCAATTTCATTAAGTTCATCACTTTTGAGCTTTACTAAAAACATTCTTTTAATTGTACTTTATGTTGTTTTTCTTCTTCTTGAAATGAAAACTCTCCGCAAAAAGGCAGACAAAGCCTTAGACAAATCTGCCAGCGGGAAATTTAACATAATTACATCAAATATTATTAACGAAACAACTCATTATATTTCAATTAAATTCCTGATTTCACTTTTTACTGGAATCCTGGTTTTTATTTCTACTCTGGCAGTGGGAATTGAATTTCCTATAATCTGGGGATTTGCAGCATTTATTCTTAATTTTATCCCCACCTTTGGCTCAATAATTTCATGGGGAGCAACAACTTTATTTGCTATACTCCAGTTTTATCCCAGCTGGCCAAAAGTTATAATCGTAAGCGTTTTAATTCTTGCTATAAATATGATATTGGGAAACATTATTGAACCACGGTGGGAAGGCAGCGACCTTGGACTTTCACCATTTGTAATCCTCATAAGCCTTGCAGTCTGGGGCTGGATATGGGGTCCAATCGGAATGATTCTTGCTGTGCCACTAATGGTTATTATAAAAATTATCTGCGAGAATGTAAGTTATCTGGAAAAAATTGCAATATTCCTTGGTAACGGAAAATAATCAGCAAAAAATTGTAAATCTTTTTAAGAAGCTAAAACCTTGCCCTCAAATCTCTCGTACAAAAACCGTTCATCTTCTGTTTTTATAGTTGAATATTCTGCAACATAACACTTTTTTGAATTTTTAGCATATTCATTTGTTACAATGCACTTTATTGATATTTTTCGTTTGAGAAGAGAATTTTCCTTAAAAGTAAATTCAAGTTGAAGATCATATTCACTGTCTTTCATAAGAAAATCACTGGAATTCTTGTGGGCAGCAAAAACAATTTTTGAATGATCAATATAAATTACAGTAAGGGGAACTTTTCTTCCTTCAACTGCAGAATTCTCCTCAACATTCTGGCATGTAAGAAAATTACATACAGGAAAAAGATGAACTCCATTACCTATAGGAGCCCCAATACCGGCCTTAGATTGATTAACTGCATCCATCAGAATGTTTTTTGCTTCCAGCTGGTTTTCCAGTGCAATATGGCCCCATTTTGGCTCTATAAACAGGGGAAATGAAGGAACAATGGAACAATTTATATCAATTTTAGAATCATCATTAAAATAAGAAAGTTTTGCTGTAAAATCAAAATTGTGGCTTATTTGAACATCAGGGATTCGCTTAATGCTTTTTGGCACAACAATTGCAAGGCCACCAGAATAATTTTTCATTTCGGTAATAAAATACAGACCAAGCCGGTTAAAATAAAACTGAACCTTTACCTGCTTTCCTAAAAACTGCTGAACAACATTATCTATAGTTCTATCACCAGACTGCAAAAGTATAATTCCCTGGTCAAGAACTTTCATCTGCTGACTTTTAATGGCAACAGGAAAAATTGCGCCGTAAGAAACACGGGAATCGGAAGAAGGACCTTGATTTTTACCTTCAACAAGATCAGAGTCAATTTGCTGGGGTTTACTTTCCAGAGAAACAGTAACAGGCACATTATCATCCCGAAGATACTGTAAAACAAGTTCCCGTTCAATACCAGTCAATTCTTTTTCTTCTGCCATATTCCCTCCTGTGAGCCACAAAACAAACAGTTACCGTATAGATATCTGATTGATTTTACAAGTTGAATTTTTATTCTCCAGATAAAGATTCACATCAATATAAGTTTTGTCTGCTTTAATAAATCGAACCGGGCACTCAAAAACTTCTTCTGTAAGAAAGGGCTGCCCCAGTATGTATTTTTCAAATTTATTGTTACTAGAAGATTTTAATCCTGTATCTTCATAAAAAATCACAAAAGTATACATTTTATCTTCAGCAATGAAATTTTCTGCATTTTCTGAAGCTATTAAAGCATTTGCAAACCCTTCAACACAGGAGCGAGAAGCTTCATCAAGAGCACTGGTATCAAGAAGAGAAAACCCTGGAAGTTCAGGATAAATTTCCGGGTAAAGAGCTTCCTTTCCACTGGCAAAAATCATTTGAGCAGTTACATCTTGAGTTGCAACCCCGTCTGGCTCAGGTATATTTTCTCCAAGCCTTAGTTCTTCAAGTTGAGAAGTCCAATTTGTTTTTGAGTCAAAATTTTCTGCAGCAATTTTAAGAGAGCCCTCTTCATTAAAATTTTGCACCTGATGAGAAGAACAGCCGGTAAATAGAGCAAGAAAAATTACTGCAGGAAACAAAAAACATTTCATCAGGATTATTCCGGTTTAAATAGATAAAGATCCTGAATTTTAAATGAATTAACAGAATTCATTTCTTTTTCTAACTTTTTCTGACTTTTTAAATCAACTGTAAAAGAATGATAAACAGTCTCATACCCTTCTTTAGAAATTTCAACAGTAAACAAAAATGATTTCTTTTCCCCTAAAGTTGTTGCAGGAATTGCCTGAGGCCAGAAAGTAAATTTTCCTTTAGTACTCTGAAAAGTTGAAATCGGATTTTCCCAGCTTACGCACATCATTGGAACTTTTACACTCTGAACCAATGAATTCTGCATTGTTAAAAGAATTTTTGCGCCAGACAAAGGTTCAAAGGTTTTTCCTTCAAAAATTGAACCAAACAAAACCGGGAAATTAAAATAGCAGTCTTCGTCTTCAGAAAGCACAAAAACTTCTTCCTGATGAAAGGACCGTTTTGTAGCAGCAACAATTCTCATGCCTTCAAGAGCAAGGGCATCAACATCGGCATTCATCTGGCCGCCGTTCAAAAGCTCAGCATTATAAGTTGCACCTCTGGCACCAACAATATATCTTGGAGAAATTCTATTCAAAACATAATTTACACAATCTGTGCGGCAGTTTTCGCAATCACATGTGAGCCATTTAGACCCCATCTGTTTTACTTCATCATACAACTGATTAACACGAAAAATTACAATTTCTTCCATTAAGTTGTGAACTTGAATCATAATTACCTTCTAAAAAAATAAATAAAATGGCAGAGTAAAAAAATATATATACCAATTAAATATTATAATTGAATAATTGAAGTTTTTCAAGAAAAATTAAAAAGGGCAAAAAAAAAGAACTTCTATCGAAGCTCTTATTTCTCTCTAGTCGGGATGACTGGGATCGAACCAGCGACCCTCTGGTCCCAAACCAGATGCGCTACCAGCTGCGCTACATCCCGAGTTTTATGGACGATGAGAGGATCGAACTCCCGACATTCTGGGTGTAAACCAGACGCTCGTACCAG
>JAEDJS010000097.1 GCA_016296205.1 Treponema sp.
AGCGTAAAAAGTCAATCAATTGTTGAAACAATCTTCTTGACTTTTTATGGGAGAATTCAAAAATGAAAGCTAAATCATTGCCCCATAATCATGATACTCATCACAGTCGGCAGCAGACAGAATTTATTTTTGAAACTCTTTCAAAGTCCGAAAACTTTCAGACTCTTTCTGAAGTATTCAAACAGCTGGACGATCCTGTAAGATTAAAAATATTCTGGTTTTTATGCCATAGTGAAGAATGTGTTGCTAATATAAGTGCTTCTGTTCAAATGACAAGTCCGGCAGTAAGTCATCATTTAAAACTTTTAAAATCAAAAAATCTTATTGTAAGCAGAAGGGAAGGAAAAGAGGTTTATTATAAGGTTCCGGATACTCCAATCTGCCGCCTTCTTCACAAATGTGTAGAAGACGTTATGGAGATAAGTTGCCCGGAATAAGTTTTAGAGTTTCATCATGTCAGAAAGTTCTTCGGCTGTTTTTTCTGTTTTATTGGACATTTCTTTTAAGTTTGCAACATTGCCGCTAAGTTTTTTACTTGCAACAGTAATTGCATTTACAGCATCGTTTACAGTTTCACTTGCTTTAAGAAGTTCTTTCATTCCTTGTTTTACTACAGAAGAATATTCAACCTGTTCAAGAGCGGCTTTTCTCATCTGTGCGGCGGCATTGGCAAGATTCTGACTTTCTGCTTCAATACGTCGGCTCTGCTGCTGCTGGTTTGCCATTTCATCACTAGCACTCTGAACATGGCTTGCAGTCTGGCTTGCACCTTCCCGCATTTTTTCCAGGGAAGCCTGAACTTCGGAACATAAGTCTGCAGATGTATCAATGTTTTTAGTAATTTCTGTAACATTTTCTGAAATTTTCTGGGCCTGGGCAGAACTTTGGGCAGCAAGCTTTTTGATTTCAGTGGCAACAACAGCAAAACCTTTGCCCGCTTCTCCTGCATGAGCCGCTTCAATACTGGCATTCATTGCAAGAAGGTTTGTTCTCTGGGAGAAGTCGTCCAAAACTTGAACAAACTGAAGAATCTCTGCTGATCTGTCTTTTACTTCGCACATTGTTTGTGTGAGCTTTGTCATTGTTTCGCTGTTTTCTACAGTGAGGCTGTCTAATGTCTGTGCAAAACCGGCAGCTCCCTGAATTCCTGTTCCAACACTGCTGAATCCTTCCAGAAGTTTAGTTGTTCCTGCTGCAGCTACACTGATACTTTCTGCTTCCTGTTCAAGATTTTTGTTAGTTGCTTCAAGAGAATCAACTAATTTATCAACTGCCTCTGTTGCATCTGTTAAAGTCTTTTTCTGATTTGCAAGAGCTTTTTCTATTCCATCAATTTCGTTTAATGTAATTTCTGCGATGCTGCTAACTTTGGAAACTGAAGTATTCAAGTTGGAGGCGATATCTGATGTGTTGCCGCTTAAAGTTCTGGCTCTGTTGAATACGCCCTGCAATTTTTCGCTCTGGCCTTTTGCCTGCTTAATCAATGAACTTAATTCTCTTTCTGCGTTAACACTTCTGATAGACAAAGTAACAAATACGCTGAAGTTAAGAACAAAGAATGAATATCCCTGGAGCCATACAAATGGAATTTTTCCGGTAACCTGAGAAATAATATCACTTACAGCAAGAACGATTGCAACGATAAAACCAAAAAGTATTATGTATATTTCCCGATTTTGCTGCTTGATTCCTTTTACAGAAGCAATTGCAATAACTATGATTATGTAAAAAATAGGGAGAAGTGAAATTGTAAAGAAAGTGCTGGCAAGCCGTAAATTGTTTATAAGTGCCAGATTTGTAATTATTACAACAAGGCTTGTTACAACAGAGAAAATTTTTGTTCTGAGTTTAACTGATCCGTATACGAATAGACGTATAAAAATCAACAGGAAACACAAACTAACTGTTAGACATGAACGGCAGATTTGTCTCTGGAGCATAAATGGAATGTAAGTTTCCTGTCCGCCCATGTCAATAAAATACAAAGAAATTGTGATGACACTTAATGCGTAAAAAAGGAAAGTTTTGTTTTGAGTATTCAAAAGGTATTGCATAATTGTGTAAAGCCCGATTACTATACAAATTACCGCAATAATTATATACATTCTGGCTCCTAACAAATTTCTCCAGAAAGAAATTTTCTTGTTGCCGGCAGCGTTCATAAGGTAGATAGGTTCGGAAAATTCTGCAACGTCAAGATTTGTCCAGCATTTGTAAGTTAAGTTGATTTCTCCGTCGTGAATAAAATTCTGTGGAATTAAAATAACGCTGGAAATAACACAACGGATGTTTTTTTCTTCTATGTTGCCGTTTTTTCCGATTAAAATTCCGTCTGCATAAATGTCAAAAGCTGTGTAACTGTGGCCAGTATCAAGATAAATCTGCTGATTCATTAAATTTTGCGGAACTTTAACTTTTGTCCTGAAAGTGATGAACTGTTGGTTTTCTAATTTGATTGATGCAGGAAGTTTTGTTGATTCCCAAGTTGAATCGTCAAAATCCGGGGCAAGGTATTCTGATTTAAAACCAGTTTTGTATTTCCAGTCTGCTGTAACCTTTTCCTGAATTACAGGAGTTTTTGCAAAAGCACTAAAAAAAACAAGAATAAACAAAATTGAAGTCAATAATTTTTTCATGTGGGCCTCAAAATAAATTTCAGTTATAATTGTAGAATAATGGTTAAAAAAATATTATCTTAATTGTATAATACTAATATTGATTTTGCAAGCAAAAAAGGAGTGTAAGATATATACATGGAAGAAATGATTTATGAACATGTAGTTCAATATTACGAAACTGATGCAATGGGAATTGTTCATCATTCAAATTATATTCGCTGGTTTGAAGAAGCAAGAACATGGATGCTGGAAAAAGTTGGATTCGGTTATGCAAAAATGGAAGAAACTGGTGTAGTTAGCCCGGTTACAGGTGTTTCAGCTGAATACAAAAGAAGTGTAAAATATGGTCAGACTGTAAGTATTAAACTTAGAGTAACAGGTTATACTGGAACAAGAATTTTTATTGGATATGAAGTTTTTGCAGACGGCGAACTTAAATGCGTAGGAGAAAGCAAACATTGTTTCCTTACAAAAGAAGGAAGACCTGTTTCATTAAAAAGAGACAGACATGATATTGATCAGATTATACAGGCATTGTATGATAGTTCAATTTCCGAAAATCAATCAAAATAGGAGTGTAAGATAAAACCGCTAAAATAGCGCGGCTTTATCTTACCTAAAGTTT
>JAEDJS010000098.1 GCA_016296205.1 Treponema sp.
AAAAAACGGAGCCCAGGTTCGGCTATCATGCCCATTTGGAACTCCAACCAAAGGTAGAAGTAAAAAATAAAGTTGCGTTCCACTCATGGGCAGGACAGACGGTTCTGGGCGTGAGTGTTTAATTCTGAAATTTATAAATAATTTTGAAAGAGCAAAAAAATAACCGGCCACGTTTTTTGCGATAAGTAGAAGTGGCCGGATACTTTTATGAATCGAAAAAGGTTTTGCCTTTCTCGGTAGTTATCCGCTGGGTTGTAGGATAAACAAAACAAGGCTTGCTTTTAAGAATATCCGCAAAAAGCCTTGCTTCATATTTTGCCATAGGCAGATCGTGCAACAGATAATTGCCGCAAGTTTCTGGAGTAGTGCCAGGCACAACATCATCGTAATCTGCACAATGTTCGAAAGCCCTTATTAACAGCGGGCAGATTTCTTCTGGTTTTGGATTACCTTTTACAATTAAATAGCAGCCTGTGAGACAACCCATTGGTCCCCAATAGATGATTTTGTCTTTCCATTGTTCATCGTTTCGCAAATAAGTTGCCACAATGTGTTCAATTGTATGCATGGCATTTGGATGAATTGATGGTTCAAGATTTGGCTTCTTCATGCGTATATCAAAAGTAGTTGCTTTCTGGTCACCAAGAGTATCTACCCTTGATACGTAAATTCCTTGTAAAAGTTTAGTATGATCAACCTGAAAGCTTGGTATTAAATCCATTTGTATCTCCCATAAAAACTCCGCGTTAGCGGCGAGTCAGGATGGCGAGTATCCAAGTTTATGAAGTGCAGAGCACGAAATAAACTTAGTGATAAAAATTACACGGACGTAATTTTTATCACACCTCCTGATTCAACTTGTTATAATCAAATTAATCAACAATGAACAAGTTTGTATGTGTTGCCATCTGGTAGGCGGCATTGTTATTCTTTTCTACCGCATCGTTTACTTCATCGATTGCAGATCCAATTAAGCTTGTGCTCTGGTTAATATTTGTCATAATGTCTGCAATGTGTACAGTTGTGTTAGACAATTTGTCCATTTCGATAAGAACCTCATTTGAACCCTGCAGCATTTGTGAAGAATTTTCTTTAACAATGTCTGTACTTTCGTTGATTGAGTGCACTGCTTCGATAACTTGTCCACTGCCTTTGTTTTGTTCATCCATTGCCTGCATAATAACTTCTTCCTGATTACGAACTGTCTGGGCAAGATCATAAATCCGGCTGAACTGTTTCTGAACTTCCTGAGTATTGTTAAGAACCAGGGCGATGCTTTCACTAAGGCGCAAAAGTCTGTCACTAATAGATTTAGACTGACTGTTACTTTCTTCTGCAAGTTTGCGGATTTCGTCGGCAACAACTGCAAAGCCTTTACCACTTTCACCAGCATGAGCAGCTTCAATTGCGGCATTCATTGCTAAAAGGTTTGTCTGGCTTGCAATATGCTGGATAACCTCAGATGCTTCCTGCATACCTTCACTTTCGTCTGCAATGGCTTTTGAAGTTGTAACGGCTTCCTGTACTTTCTTTTGACCAGTAGAACTTTCGCTGTTAAGTTCATTGATTGCAATAACGTTACGCTGGAGAATATCGTTAACGCTCTTAATATTTGCGACCATTTCTTCGATTGCGGCGCTGGCAGTAGAAACATTTGAAGCCTGATTCATAATGCTTTCGTCAAGAGTTTGAAGGTTGCCGTTGATTTGAACAACTGTTGCTTTTGTTTCTTCAACTCCGGCACTCTGATTTTCCATTTCGTTTTGAACTAATTGAATTTGAGAAGTAATTCCGTTAACAACAACATTCATTTTGTCAATTGCGTCATTAAGAGATTTTGCAGTTTCCTGAGTAACGTTTCCGCTTGCCTTAATTTGATGGATAAGTGCCCGTGTATTACCTGCAAATTCATTGAAATTTGATGAAAGCATACCGAATGTGTCCCGGCTAATAACCTGAAGCTTTTCTGTGCGGTAATCACCTTTTGAAATCTGCTGTGCAAAATCATCCAGCTTTTTGATGATTTTAGCCTTTTCTCTCATTAAGCAGCCCATGTCAAATGCAGAAATAAAAATTGTCCAGAGAAGCATTGGCATAATTCTTACAAGAATGAATGTTAAGTACTGTTCGTGAGGTAAATCAATTAAGCGCAAAGAAAATGCATAAATTGCAGAAGCAGCACCTAAAACATTAAAAGCACAAACAAGAAGTGCAGAAACAGAAATTTCTATACCCATGTATTTTTTCTGAAGCGGGATAAATTTCATGTAGTGAGAAAGATTCTGTGTAAACAAAACATAGAATGGAGTTGCATAAAGACCTACTCCGGCTATACAAATAAAGAATACAGCAGAACCAAAATTGTTAAAAAGTGATTCATGCACTTCTGGCAGGGCAATAAGCGGGAATATAATGTTGATTAAAAAAGGGAACACAAAATTCAGAAGTGTATAAACTTTAAAACTTTTAGCAGCTTTTACAGCACCTTCAGGAGTTCCGTCATAGTTTTTAATGTTTTTCATGCAGAGTTTGTAAACTGCAATAGGAATTAAAATAAGAGACCAGGTGAAGAACTGGAAAGACTTACTTTTAAGAATGGCAATTGTAGAAGGATTGCTGATATATCCCGAAAACAGCATGAATAATGGCCATGAAATTAATGGTGCTATGTAAATAAAATAACCTGTTAGAATTACACTTAATCTTGGTTGTGGATTTCCATTTTTGTAAAATCTTTGTGCCATAAAAAGACCCCTTAGAGAATATTTAATAAATTATAACATAGTATTAGAAGAATTTAAAATAAAATTTCAGAAAAAGGTAAAAATTCAATACAGAAAAAAAACGCAGCCATAAACTGACTGCGCTTAATAATTATTTTACAGAAGTTAGTTCTTGTAGTAATTAATCAAACAACCAGAAAGAATGATTTTGCGTTCATCGTCTGTCATGTCGCCAGTTGTAAGTTCAAATTCAGAAACTTTACCGTCTGCTTTTACTGCATAAGCTTTATAAGAGTCGGCTTTTGAAGTAAGAAGTTCTTTAACGTTTGGAATGTAAATCCAGTCACCGTTGGCAAATGGCAGACTGTTTGTGGCAGCCTGGTCACCAGCTTTGTAAAGGAATGGAAGCATACCCCAGTTCATAAGGTTTGAACGGTA
>JAEDJS010000043.1 GCA_016296205.1 Treponema sp.
TACAACTTTTTTCTTTCCCAGGGGAGGATTATCAAACACTCTTTCCTGTTCTTCTTTTGCCAGTCTGCCATAAAGTGGAACAATATGAATCTTGCTTTTAAATCTGGAAAAACTCAATCTTTCCAAAGTATCCCTGATGATTTTTTCTCCAGGAAGGAAAACAAGAATATCGCCTGTTTCTTTGTTATCTAATACTCTGTCTATAGTCTTTTCTATTTTTGATATTAATGCATCACAGGCTGCTTCACTGGCGGTGCTGGCTTTTACCTGAGGAGGATCATAAATCATTGTTACAGGATAAATTTGAGTTTCGATGTTTACGATAGGGCAGTTGTTAAAATACTGGCTGAATTTTTCTGCATTCATTGTAGCACTTGAAACAATTACTTTAAAATCACTTCTATGCTGTAAAATTCTTTTTAAAAGTCCCAGAACAAAATCAATGTTAAGGCTGCGTTCGTGGGCTTCATCAACCATAACAACAGAATATTTTGTCATCCATGGATCAAGCTTCATTTCCTGGAGAAGAATACCGTCTGTCATTATTTTGATTTTTGTTGTCTCGTCGGTTTTATCTTCAAAACGCATCTTGTAACCAACCAGACCAGGGTAAGTAGTTTTTAACTGTTTTGCAATAAACTCACTAACACTTAATGCTGCAATTCGTCTTGGCTGAGTAACTGCAATTACTCCATTTGAACTGTATCCTGCTTCGTGAAGAATTACTGGAATCTGTGTTGTTTTTCCAGAACCAGTTGGGCTTTGTACAACAATAACCTGATTGTCTCTTAATGCGTTTAAAATAACATTTTTCTGTGCGTAAACTGGTAAATTTTTGTAATCTATTGCCATGATATTTGTCCTTTAAATTCTTCCATAATTTTTTTGCGCTCTGTTAAGTAAGCGGCCCACTTTTTGTTGTAGGACTTTAGATATTTTGTTTCTCCGGAACCTTTCCTGTCCGGGCCATAAAGTTGATTTATATAATCATCGGTAAGAAGCTTTACCTGAAAACCATAACTCGCATTGATAATTGTTGTAATCAGATGAGGATCAATTTTTGTTATTTTAATTTTATCACCAATTTTTTCAAAGTCAACATTTATTATTAGACCGTCCCCTGTATTGTCTCTATCTGCAGAAGGGTTTGCAAAATCAGGTTTTGTCCTTTGCCCGCTTATGGTGTTACCCATGGAGTAAAAAATCAACTTTTGACATTTTAAATTTTCTTCATCTGCCGGCATTCGTTTGTCTTTTTTAACATTCACCAGTTCCCATTTTCTTACAACATGAGGATGATTTGCCCAGACAATGTCTACTCCATTATTCAAAAGTTCCATGTAAAAATTTCTTTGCTTTCGTGATACTGTTGTTATATATTCTGGCTCGGTACAGTGAATGCTCAGCACAAAAAGATCACATTCGTTTTCCTGTCTTAATTTTTTTAGTGTGTCTGCAAGATTCTGCCGGATTTCTTTTTTGGGTTTGTAAAAATCAATATAACCGGATGCTGTTCTCTGATTTAGAATTTCAGTAACTGCTGCGAAAAGAATTTTCCATTCACCTTTTTGAATTACTTTGTACGTTATTGGAGAATCTTTTTTGTTTTTGATTCCGCATGCATAAATTTTTCTTTCTGAGTCTGAACTTTGTTTCTGAAGCTTTTCAAAATATCTGTAAGTGCTTAAAATTCCTTCCAGCCCCTGATCATTTGTGTGATTGTTGGCCAAAGAAAAAACGTTGATTCCCGCATCGATTGCTGCCTGGGGGTAACTTGGTTCCATGTTGAATGTGGGGTATGTGTCAAAAGGTTTTTGAGTGTTAACAGGAGCTTCCAGGTTAGCAAAAGTAAAGTCACTGGCAGAAAAAACAGGTTTTACATCTTCCCAAATCTGATTAAATTTACCGCCTTTGAAATTTGGAGTATGAGCCATTACGTCTCCTGCAAAGCAAAGTTTCAGTGGAGAACATACCGCTGATGAGGAAGAGTCATGCTGCTGTGAAAAACAAAGGGAAGTAAGTGCAAAAAAAGTGACAAATCCCATTTTTAATAACAATTTCAAAGTGATTAAATTATACAATATATAGAAAGGTATTTCAATTAAAAATTAAATTGAATGATTTTTATGTTGAAAATCTTAACCCGTTTACATTTTGAAAAAAATATCGTAAAATAAAAGAATGTTTGAAATTAAAGACACTACATTATTCGACTTAGACGAAGAAGATTTTGATACAGTACTTGCAGAAGATATTGCTTTTACAGGTAATATAAAATTCTCAAAACCATTTATGATTAAAGGAAAGGTTAACGGTTCCATCATGGCTTCCAGTGACCTTCTTATTGATACTGATGCTGTTGTTAATGCAGACATCAATGCAAACCGCATTCTTGTAAAGGGCAGAGTAAAAGGAAATATCTTTGGTAAAAAATTGATTTTTGTTACTTCTGCCGGCAGTGTAGACGGAGATTTGACTTCTGCTCAGGTTGTTCTTGAACCTGGTTCAACTTTTACTGGAAAGTGTACAATGATAAAGGAATCCAAAGATTCTAAAGATTCAAAAGAAGCAAAGTAATTTAATTAAGTGGGAGACCTTTTTATGAAAAAATTAGTTTTATCATTTCTGTTGATTGGAACAGCAGTTCTTTCATTTGCCCAGCCAAAACCTGATGCCCTCAAATTGTATACTTCAGGGAACTATAAAGAAAGCGTTGCAGTTTGTGAACAGGAATTGGCAGTAAATCCATATAATCTGGACTCCTATGCAGTAATGTGCTGGTCTTTAATCGGAAACGGACAGTATAACGAAGCCGAACAGCGAGCAACTCAGGCCAGAAAAATCAATCCTTATGATGTTCGTATTATGGAAGTTCTTGGAGAAGCAAAATATTATCTTGGAAAAAACAATGAAGCTCTTCAGATGTTCCAGATGTATATTGCCAATACTCCGGAAAACGGAAGCCGTGTTGGAAAAGCTTATTATTTTATGGGTGAAATTTATATTCGTCAGGCCAGATTTGAACACGCTGATATTGCCCTTACAACAGCAGTTCGCACAGAACCACTTTATGATGCATGGTGGGCACGCCTTGGCTATTCCCGTGAAATGACAAAGGATTATAAAGGTGCAATCGCTGCCTATGATAAAGCTCTGGCTTTAAATTCTGCCCAGACTGATGCAAAACTTGGCCGTCAGAGATGCCAGTCAAAAATCAATTAGCATAATTTCAATTTAAAATTGAATTATAAAGATGAATAATTTAGTACATTTTGAAACTCTTGGCTGCCGTCTTAATCAGGATGAAACAGAAGGTGCCGCTTTTATTTTTAAAGAAAAAGGTTTTGAACCTCATCTTGAAAGTCTTACCGCAAAAACACCTGCTCTAAAAAATTCGGCTCTGGCAGTAGTAAACACATGTACTGTAACAGGAAAAGCGGAACAGAAAGACAGAAGAGTAATTCGCCTTGTTCTTGAAAAATGTCCTGACTGCCCTGTAGTTGTTACCGGTTGCTACGCAGAATTGGAAAGCTCTGTGATTATGTCTATTTGTCCGGAAAGAATTGTTGTAATTCCTGGAACTCAAAAATATCTTCTTTCTCTCTGTGCAACAAAATTAAGTGAGTTTTTAAAAGAAAAGAATTCAACTCTGGAAGATAAAGTTCAAATGCTCAGACAGCTGGTTTCTTCCACTGCGCCTGGGGATTTGAATAAATTCACTTTGTATACTTCCCGATTTTTACAGCATTCCAGGGCAAGTATAAAAATTCAGGATGGATGTAATAATAACTGTGCTTTTTGCCGTATTCATTTTGCCCGGGGTAAAGCAGAAAGTCTTGCACCTTTTGAAGTATTAAAACGAATCAGGGAAATTGAATCTAAAGGTGCCAGTGAAGTTGTTTTTACAGGTGTTAATTTAAGTCAGTATTGTTACACAGAAGACGGAAAATTTTTTGGTTTTGCAGAACTTCTGGACTTTCTTATTCAAAATACTTCTTCTATTAAATTCAGGGTTTCTTCTTTTTATCCTCAATGCGTTGACGAAAAACTTGGAAAATTAATGGGGAGCAAAAGAGTTCAGCCCTTTTTTCATTTGAGTGTTCAGTCTGGCAGCAGTGAGATTCTTAAAAAAATGAACAGACCTTATTCCCGTGAAGCAGTTTACAATGCAGTTAAGATTCTTAGAACTTACAGACCGGATATTTTTATTTCCTGCGACATTATTGCCGGTTTTCCTTCAGAAACAGAAGATGATTTTGCATTGACTCTCCAGATGGTTCAAGATTTAAAATTTGCATGGATTCACGCTTTTCCTTTTTCTCCCCGGCCTGGAACTTCAGCTGCTGCAATGAAACCTTGTGTTCCAGAGCGCATAAAAGATTTGCGGGTACAACAGCTTACTGAAATTGCAGTAAATCAAAAGGTTGAATACATCAACAGTTTTATTGGAGTTCAACTTAATGCTACAGTAGAAAACAGCAGGGCACTTAGAATTGCAATGGCCCATGGAAAACTGCATAATGAATCTGGAAAAATAAAAATTCATGCTGTAACTGACAATTTTATTCACGTTGAACTCACTGCCCATAAAGTGATTATGCCTGGAAGCCAGATAAAAGTTTCTGTTGAATCAGTTTTGCAGGATAACATTGTTCTTGGTAAAGAAATTGAAGCCAGTGGTAAAATTCTTGTTGTCTAATTTCCCAAAAATTGATATAATTTTTACAAACTTTTTTTATAAAATTAGAGGTAACTATGGTTTACACAGCAGAAGTAGAACATATGTGTCCTTTGGCAAAAGGCGCATATCACGGACCTGCTCCAATTCCTGAAGAAGGAAAATGGGTACAGGTTAAAAAAATCGAAGATGTATCTGGATTTACACACGGTATCGGTTGGTGTGCTCCCCAGCAGGGTGCTTGTAAGCTTTCTTTGAACGTTAAAGACGGTATCATCGAAGAAGCTCTTGTTGAAACAATCGGTTGTTCTGGTATGACTCACTCAGCAGCTATGGCTTCTGAAATTCTTATCGGAAAAACATTGCTTGAAGCTTTGAACACAGACTTGGTTTGTGACGCTATCAACACAGCTATGCGCGAACTCTTTATGCAGATTGTTTACGGTCGTACACAGTCTGCTTACTCTAAGAACGGTCTTAAAGTTGGTGCTTCTTTGGAAGACCTGGGAAAGAACCTTCGTTCTCAGGTTGGTACTATGTTTGCTACACGCAAAAAAGGTCCACGTTACCTGGAAATGACAGAAGGATACGTTGAAACATGTGCTATCGATAAAGACGGACAGATCATTGGTTACAACTGTATCAACTTCGGTAAATTGATGGATGCTCTTAAAGCTGGAAAACCTGCTGAAGAAGCTATCGCTGGTGCACGCACACACTATGGTCGTGTAACAGAAGAACAGGGTATGGTAAAACTTATCGACCCTCGTAAAAACTAAGGACTTGGAGGAATATAGAAATGGCTACATTATTTGAAGATTACGCTGGTCGTATCCCACAGGTTAACAAAGCACTTAAAGAATACGGTTTCGCAGAAGGCGAAGAAGGCCTCCAGGCTGCTCGCAAACTCTGCCAGGACAAAGGATTTGATCCATATACAGTATGTCAGGAAACACAGCAGATTTGTTTCGAAGATGCAAAATGGGCTTATGTATTAGGTTCAGCAATTGCTATCAAAGAAGCAGAAAAAACTGGTGACAAAACAGCTTCAACAGCTGCTGCAAACATTGGTAAAGGACTTCAGGCTTTCTGTCTTCCTGGTTCTGTAGCTGATGACCGCAAAGTTGGTCTCGGACACGGAAACTTGGGTGCCCGTCTGCTTAACGAAGAAACACAGTGTTTTGCTTTCCTTGCTGGTCACGAATCTTTCGCTGCTGCAGAAGGTGCAATTAAAATCGCTGCTAAAGCTAACAACGTTCGTAAAAACAAGCTCCGGGTTATTCTTAACGGTCTTGGAAAAGATGCTGCTCAGATTATCAGCCGCATTAACGGTTTTACTTACGTTCAGACAAAATTTGACTACTTCAACGGTGAAGGTACAGATAAAGCCCTCACAGTTGTAAAAGAAATACCATACGGAAACGATCCAAAACGTCTCTGCGTTAAATGCTATGGTGCAGATGATGTTCGCGAAGGTGTTGCAATCATGTGGCACGAAGGTGTAGATGTTTCTATTACTGGTAACTCAACAAACCCAACTCGTTTTCAGCACCCTGTAGCTGGTACATACAAAAAGGAAAGACTTCTTGCTGGCGAAAAATATTTCTCTGTAGCTTCTGGTGGTGGAACAGGTCGTACACTTCACCCAGATAACATGGCTGCAGGTCCAGCATCTTACGGATTTACTGATACATTGGGACGTATGCACTCAGATGCTCAGTTTGCAGGTTCTTCATCAGTTCCAGCACATGTAGAAATGATGGGCTTCATGGGAATGGGAAATAACCCAATGGTAGGATGTACTGTAGCATGCGCTGTTGCTGTTGCAGAAGGTCTTGCTAAATAATTAGTCAATAATTATTGAATCAAAGGCATTCCTGGTGTTTTTATCATTGGGAATGCTTTTTTTTTTTTAAAAAAAATTATAGCAAAATCTATGATATAATGTATTCAATATTAATAATGAGGGTTTTTATGAAAAAATTTTTTTTAGTATTCAGTTTTTTTTCCTGTATTTCAACTTTAGCCTTTCCTTATACATACAAAACTGATGATTTTGAAATTTCTGGCAACAAAGTGAATTCCCTTGTAGATTCCAATTTCGCTTCTGTAAATGGAAATGAATTGAATTATACATTTAATGGCCGGTCAAACAAAAGAGTTCTTAAAAATTATCCTCATAAAACAAAAATTATTTTTAATGATGAAATTTTGGATTTTCTTACAGAGATGGCATTTGAAGAAATCCGTGATGATGTAAGGACTGACGGAACTTTCTGTGCAGGTGCAAAATGGCCTTCTGCATGGACTCGTGATATGAGTTATGCAATCGATCTTTCACTTTCTTATCTTTTCCCAAAAGAATCAAAAAAATCCCTTGAAACAAGAGTTGATAGAAATTCGGATAAACCATATATTCTTCAGGACACTGGAACTGGAGGAAGCTGGCCTTGTTCATCAGACAGAATAATCTGGGCAAAAGCAGCATATCAATATGGGTTATTTGCACAGGATGATGAATATTTTAAAGATATTTATGAAGTTATAAAAAATACATTGAATCAGGATGATCATACAATTTTTGACCCTCAGAAAAATCTTTACCGGGGAGAACAGAGCTTTCTTGACTGGCGTGAACAAACTTACCCAAGATGGATGACAAGTCAGTATATTGCCGACAGTTTTGCGTTAGGCACAAATATGGATTTTTACAGTGCCCATAAAGTTCAGGAAAAAATTGCGTCCCGACTTGGATTAAAACAGGAAGCTCAAGAATGGTCAGATAAAGCAAATCGGTTAAAGAAATCCATTGAAGAAAATTTTTACATTGAATCAAAAGGTTATTATGGAGCCTATTTGATTTCCGGAATTGATTATCTTTATCAGGGGTATGAAACATTGGGTGAAAGTCTTGCTGTTCTGGAAGGTATTTCAGATGAATCAAATTATTGCAGAGTATTGGAAGCTGTTCGCCCTTACAAGTGGAACCTTCCGGTAGTTGTTCCCCAGCTTCCTGCTACAAAAAGTTATCATAATGATGCTGTGTGGCCCTTTGTTACAGGCTACAGAATTAATGCTTTAAAGAAAGCAAAATGTTTTGAAGAACTTGAACGGGAATTTGCCACCAGTATTTATACAGCAATGATTTTTGGAACTTATCGTGAAAACTATACAGCTTCTACCTGTGACAGGGACGGAACTGAACTTTCCAGTGACCGCCAGCTTTGGAGTGTTGCAGCCTGGTTGAGTGAAGTTTTTCAGACAGTCTGCGGAATCAATTTTACCCAATCATGTTTGGAGATTTCTCCATGGGTGCCTTCTTCTCTTGGGGATTCTTCCAAAGGGATTCAGGTTAAGGATCTTGAATTTGGAAACAGTCTCCTTACTCTGGAAATTAAAGGAAGGGGAAACATTATTCAAAGTGCCAGAATCAACGGAAAAAATGTTCCAATTGATTCACAGGTTTTAAAAATTCCTTACAATTCAGGTAAAGTAAAAGTTGAACTTGTTATGGCCGGCGGTTTAAATTCAACCTGCACAAAAACTGAATATGTTCTGAATGCAGAAGATGTTACAACATTAACTCCACTTCCATTAATTGAGCAGGATAAAAAAGTTTCTGCTTTCTGGAAACAGAAAAATGATTCCGCCTGGACACTTTATAAGAATGGAGCTCCAGTAAAAAAACTTGCAGACAGGGAAGTAACTGTAAAAGGCGGTGCTGTTGCTGACTGCTATTATGTAATTGCCGATTCAGACAAAGATATTCCAGTTCTTCCTGGTACACCCTTTTATGCAGAATCAAAAAATAATACAATTGAAATAGAAATCAACAGAAATAATTTTGGAACAGAAATCACTGGCCAGGGATTAACTGATTTTGAAACAAATATTTCTATAAAGAAAAATGGAGTCTATAAAATTGATTTTAATTATCAGAATGGCAACGGACCTGTTAATACTGGTGATAAATGTGCAGTCCATTCACTTGTGGTAGACGGAACTGTTGTAAAGCGAATACCTTTCCCTCAACTTGGAAACTGGAATAAGGTATCAAACACAGCCCCGGTATTTGTTGAACTGTCAAAAGGTTCCCATACAATCAGCCTTGTAACAGACGAGTGGTGCAGAACAAGTTACGGTAGACTTAATCCAATTAACCTAAAATCTGTTAAACTGGTGAGAACTAAGTGAATGTCAAAATTCTCTAGTGAAAGTTAAATTTTGCAAAAAAACTTCATTGTTTTTTTAGGAATAAAAAGAATTTACTTGCAAGTTTTAAATACCACATTTATAATTATACTAAGTGTGAGGATTACAAAAAAAATTAGTTGCCGAAAAAATTAAAATTCTGCGGCAAGGGATAAATATCCAGAAACGGAGCACTTATGGCACAAAGGACCTCAAACGATTCAACTGCTTTATCATTGTTTACCAAAGAATTTTTAGATAAACTTTCAGTTCCGATAGCAATTTTTCAGGCAATTTTTGACTCTACTTCCAGTGTACATGATTACAAAGTAATATATGTTAATGAAGAACATAGAAAACAGTCCGGCAATTTTCATACACCAGGCCAGTATTATTCTGAATTTAAAGATAAATTACCTCCTGCAATTCATTTTTTTGATATTTTTAACAATGTAATTAAAACAGGTGAAACATATGTTCAGGAATATTTGAACCTTTCACTTAACCGCTGGTTTAAAATGACATTGCAGAAAATGGGAAAGGATATGATTTCCCTTTCAAAAGTTGATATTACAAGTGAAAAACTTCTTGAGCGCCATGTTCAATTTCTTGAGTTAAATGACTGTGCAACTGGCCTTGCAAACAGTGCCAATTTCCTAAAAACTCTAAGGCAGAAAGTAGAAGTCGCCAAAGCAAGTGATAAAAAAATCGGCCTTATTGTTTTTAATATAGATAATTTAAGCTCTGTAAATGATTTAAGCGGCAGGGAAGCGGGAGATCAGGTAATCAGAGAGGTTGCAAAACTCCTTATTTCTCTAGAAACTGATATTTTTAATTCCTTTAGACTTGACGGTGATGAATTTGGAATCATCTGTTCTGATGTTCAGGATAAAAATGGGCTGATGAAAATTGTTACCCAGCTTTTTGCAAAAATCTGTGCAATTAATGTAAGTGTAAGTATGGGCATATCAATTTTCCCTGATCATGAATCATCGGCAATGGGATTGTTCAGAAATGCTGATCTTGCAGTGCATCATATAAAAAATAACGGTAAAGGAAACTTCGACTTTTTTGAAAGTGAAATGTATGACAACTTCCTTAACCGGGATCAAATTCAGAAAAAAATATTCTATGGTATTCAGAATAAACAGTTTATGCTTTATTACCAGCCACAGTTTTATCTTGAAGGTCATAAACTCCGTGGGTTTGAAGCACTTATCCGCTGGTATGAAGATGGTTACGGCTGGCGTTCACCAATGAGTTTTATTCCAATAGCCGAAGAAAGTAATCTTATTCAGAATCTTGGGGACTGGATTTTGGAAACAGCATGTTCAACACTGGCAAAGTGGCAGCGGGACTTTAGATTTGATGGAATCCTGAGCGTAAACATTTCTCCGGCTCAACTTAAGAATCCTAATTTTATTCAGAGAGTAAAAGAACTTGTTTTAGGAAATCAACTTAAACCAGGTTCTCTTGAGCTTGAACTTACGGAAGGAATTTTTATCAAAGATACTGTTAAAACTTCCGAAATTCTTAATGAACTTAAAAATATTGGAATTCGCCTGGCACTGGATGATTTTGGAACCGGTTATTCCTCTCTCAGATATCTTGCAAAAATGCCTTTTGATACAATTAAACTTGATAAAAGCTTTATAGACAGTATTGCAGAAGGTAACAATCTCAACATAGAAATAATTGCTTCACTTGTTCCGGTTACAAAACGGGCAGGAATGGAAACTATTGCAGAAGGAATAGAAAAAGACGAGCAGCTTTCATTCCTTACAGATATTGAGTGTAATACAGTACAAGGTTATTTGTGGGGCAAACCTATTCCAGAATCAAAAGCAAGCCAGTTCCTTATGGGAGACCAGTCGGCTTTAGATAAAATCTGATTTTTGTCCGATTTCAATTTTTTTACTACTTGACTAAATCTCCAATTTCAGTAATTATGTAGACGCTATGGAAAAAGTTGCGCTTACAAGGCAAAGTCTGGAATCAGCATCGAATGCAGTTTTAATTTCACTTGCTGATGATTATGGTATTGATATCCCCTTAAATCTTGATCGCGTCCTCATTATTGGTGAGCTTCTGGAAGCTTATAGTGAGCAGGAAGAAGAAAACCAGGATGATGAAATTTATGAAGACAATACTGAATCAACAGAAAACAGTCTTCCTTTTACCTATAATGAAACTCATATTGCAGTAATGTTAAGGGATCCGGCCTGGGCTTTTGTTTATTGGGATATTCGTGAACAGGAACTTAGAGACTTGCAGAATTCAAGCAACTTTACTTCACTTTCTCTTCGTGTAAATTTTTATGATTCCATCAGTTCAACAGAAAGCAGTGAAAATTTTGATGTTAAGATTTCACTTTATGACCGCCAGCAGTATATTTTGATTCCTTCAGGCAAAAGGTATTTTACTATTGAACTTTTGCAGAATACAACTAATCTTCCTCCAGAGCGAATGGCAATAACCGGTTTGGTTAGAATTCCTCAAGGGTCAGATAAAGTTCAGAAGCTTCAACCTGGAAAGCAGCTGGATATTACAGAATTGCAGAAACTTTCAGGAATGGAAGAAGCTTTGAATAACCTTTATAAAAATCACGTTCAGTCATTTTCTTGATGATAATTAACTGGGAGAAAAAAATGTCTAAGTCGAATATTGTTTTTAATATTGTTGCAGATCAGGGGTATATCCGCAGTGACGGTAAACGGGATTTTTCTGCAGAAAATGACATTCTTTTTTCCGCAATTTCAAATACTTATGTTCCGCTTTTAAATCTATTTGAAATTTTAAGACAGGATAGAATCGATTTTAAAATCGGTGTTGTTCTTTCTCCAATTGTATGCGCACTTTTAAATGATCCTCAGGTTCAAACTGAATATGTTGAATGGCTTGACCGAAGAATAGATTTGGGAAATTCAGAAATTTCAAAATTTAAAAAAGATGATCCCCTTTATAAAAATGCTGCAGACTGTTTAAATGCTGCCCAGAAAGCAAAAACTGATTTTGTTGAAGTTTACCAACAGAAGCTCCTTAAAAAGTTTAAAGAATATCAGGAACTTGGTTTTATTGAACTTATTTCTACATCAGCCACATCTGCTTTTCTTCCTCATCTGTCAGAAATGCAGGAAGCAATTAATGCCCAGGTAGAAATTGGACTTATGAGTCAGAAACAGCATTTTGGTTCTGCAGGGGAAGGGTTCTATTTACCTTACAATGGTTATTCAGAAGGATTAGAATATTCACTCAGACCATATGGCATAAATTATACAATTCTGGATGCAAATGCAATTTTGTTTTCCGATAAAGTTCCTTCAACTGGAATTTTTGCACCAGTTCGAACTTTGAATTCTCTTGTAGTTTTTGGTAGTGACAGTGATGTTCCAGCTTGTATTATTGGTGATGACGGATATGCTCAACATGAAGTATATAAAAATGTTCATCGTGACATTGGTTTTGAATATTCAATAAAAGAACTTGAACCTTTTGCAAAAAACATTGAACGCAGAGTACCAACAGGGTATAAATATTGGAATAATTCTTCAGACTCTCAAAATTTTTATGACGTTGAAAAGGCTCTCCAGCAGGCAAAAATTCATGCTCAGAATTTTGTTCAGAAAAAAACTGCACTTCTTGATAAAGCCAAAAAATATATGGAACAGGATGATCCGGTGCTTGTTTGTAACATTCCTGCAGAATTATTGGGAAATAAATGGGCAGAAGGAATCAACTGGTTTGAAGAAGTTCTTCGTTTGTTGAATGATAATCAGACTGTTCAGACAAATGTTTGCGGAAATCTTATTCAGAATCAGTTTAGTCTGCCAAAAATTTCACCTTATCCATGTGCTTCCAATGGAACCGGTTATGGTGAAGATTTTATTGATTCCAAAAATGACTGGATGATTCGTTATATTCAGAAAGCAACAGCAAGAATGATTGACCTGGCAGAAAGATTTCCAACAGATTCTGGCCTTAAGCAGAGATTGTTGAATCTTGGAGCAAAAGA
Source organism: Treponema sp. (assembly GCA_016296205.1). Classification (GTDB taxonomy): domain Bacteria; phylum Spirochaetota; class Spirochaetia; order Treponematales; family Treponemataceae; genus Treponema_D. Next base: position 12,882 of record JAEDJS010000043.1, read on the forward strand.
AGTTTTGCTGTGTCAGTCAAGCGCCTGGCCAAAAATGATTAAAGACGGAGTTTATCCACAGTTTGCAGAAGAAGAATTTAAGAAAACAGTTTTAGCTTTCAGTCAGGTTTTTGATTCCCTTGGCTGCAGTACAGTTAGTACTGAATGGCTTACAACAATAGAAAAAGAACATTCTATTTTTCAGTGGCTCAACTACAGAGTTTTCAGTCCAAAAAAATAATCTTGTTTTTCTACTGAAGCATCTGTGCTTCTTTAACTTTCTTAAGATTTGCCCGTTCCTCTTTTATTACGTTGATTCCTTTAATGGCCGGGTCAAATTCCGGATCGATTCTCAAAAGCCTCTGCCATTGTTTCATGGCTTTGTCAAGTAAAACTACAGCCTGATCAGTGTCTTCTGCAACAGCACTTTGAGCATAGAATAAAAGACCGTCACGGTAAAGTTTATCGATAGTGTCCTGTTTATCCTGTCTGCCTCTGTCTCCTAATAGAAGTTTCGCACTTACAGAAATGTGATTTACAGGATTTGCTGAACTTGATAAATCCAGTGTGTAAGTTGCCCCCATTCTGATATTTTTTACCATAAATTCAGCACCTGTACTGAATCTGGGATTTCCACCCTGAAGTAAAAATCCACCCATGAGAGAAATAAAATCTGCAGCATCAATCATAACGCCACATGCGTAGCAGCTTTCTTCACTAGCTTTAATGTCCAAAAGATTTACCGGTTTTCTGTATTCAAAAGTAAAAATTAATGGTCGTATGACTTTATAAGAGAGCCCTGCAGCAATTCTTGAAGGCAATGGATCATCAAGACATATTCCGGTTCCAAAACCAGTTAGTCCGGCTCCAATATTTACCACGGCAATTCCAACTCTCATATTAGGTTCACGGCTTGAATAAAATTTCAAAAAATTAAATCTGGTAAGTAATCCCAAATCAGCCATAAGAGCAATACCGCTTTGTCCCGAATAATCTGGCATACTTCTGAAACTGGTTTTTATATTTCCACCAAAACTTAAACCCTTAAAAGAATATGATGAAAGAAAGTTGTAGCTGGCATTTAAAGTCAATGTTGATTCAGAATAGTAAGTTGATGAAACTTTTTCGCCAAAAATATCATACTCAGTAAAAGGCACATAGAAACATTTTAGTCCTGCACCCATGCCAAAGTTATTTAATCGAGTAGTCCATGCAAAAGAATCAATTGAACTGTCTGCAATCCAGTTGTTGTGGAACAAACTGAATTCTGTCTGCTTAAGAGTAGCACTGCCGGCCGGATTGTAATCTAAAAAACCGATATCATTTGAAAGCCCAGTGTAACTTGTACCTAAACTTTCAGCTCTGCCTCCCTGCGGAATCAAAAGAGACCGGTATGAAGTTTGGCCAGTTGTGTCTGCAAAAAGTGACTGGAAGGGATTGCTCATAGAACCCTGTAAGTCGCCAATTCCCAAAGCAATAACCGGAGTCAGCTGCAATATTCCAGCATAAATTGCAATTGCGGCAATTTTCTTGATTGAGAAATTTCTACTGTTTTGCAAAAATTTACAGCACATCGTTTTATTATCGGCAAGGTATTTGATTTCATTTACAATTATTTTCAAACTAGAAGTTACAGTTTTTGCAATGAATTTGAACTGAAAGTTTAAATTGTTTATGAAATTTAAACTGTAGCATATTAGATTTATGAAGTTACCCATATTATAATTATCTTATGGAAAAAAGAATTTGTTCGTCATTAAAAAAAGTGTTGTCAGAAAATGTCCGTATTTTAAGAAAAAAACGCAACCTTACTCAGGAACAGCTGGCCGAAAAAATCGGTGTAGCTACCATGACAATCAGCCGGATTGAACGAGGAAAAGAGTGGGCCAGTGATTCAATTTTAGAAAGCCTGGCTGAGTTTTTTGATTTGCCTTACGTTTATTTGTTTTTTAACTCAGCAGAAGATTTTAAAGACTTGATGTTTGTCTCACTGGATTCATTCAAAGATTTAATGCTGGATGATTTTAAAAAGAAAATGGGTGATAGTTTTAAAATCATCCCAACGGACCAGAGAAAATTAATCAAGTAAAATTTCCTACTTTGTTCTTTTCCTGGAAACATCTATCTGATATAACGCGCGGATTTTGTCATAATCTATTTCTGCACTGTTGGTGATATTTTCAATTACGGAAATTTTGTAAGCCTCAAAATCATTGTCCCGGTCAATAAAAAAAATAAAGGCCGGCAGCTCAAAGTATTTCATAATCTCAGTTATCAATCTGGCATGAGGCCATGTTATCCCATTTTCGATTTTGCTCAGACTGTTTGTAGAAAGCCCCAAATCTGCAGCAACAACCTCTTGTTTTAATGATCTGCTTTTTCTTATCTTTTGAAGATTTGCACCAAAAATCCTTTTGATATCTTTTGTGTTGTAGAAATTGTCCATAGATTAAATTTTATTAAAAAATTTGATAAAATGAATAAACTGAAAGTTGATATTTTAAATAAAATTCCAACTTTTAGTTTAAGTTTTCAATTGTTTTTTTGAAGTTATAAAAAAATAAGGCGTTGTCCGGCCATGTCCGGACCCGGGCTTTCCAGGGTTCCGGCACAGCCTACATTCTTCCATTTCATTCCAGAAGCGCTCCGCGCCCCTTCCAATCCCTAACGCAATATTAATTGACTCTCTCTTCAATCTTATGCCTCTTTGTTATCAAAATCTGATTTTTGATTATTTCCAAAAGTGTAATCAATGAAATAATATATAATAAAAAATTAATTTTTCCATAAAAATCACCTAAAAAGTTCAAATTTTTGCAAAAAAATCCAACTTTCAGTTCAAGTTTCCAAAAAATCTCCCTTAAACTTCAAATCTACCCCCAAAAATTCCAACTTTTCCTATTGGTCTCAATAAAAATCAATCAACTCCCGTGGCAAGTAT
>JAEDJS010000005.1 GCA_016296205.1 Treponema sp.
ATTTATTTCAGAATGACAGAGGCTTAATTCTTTTGGGACAGCCCCTTTTTTATTTTTATCGTCCCAGAAAATTTCTGAAAACATTCATTGTTGTCTGACCGTCATCTTTATCTGGATCATTTGCCATTATAGCAGAAAGGCAGGAGCATGCAATTCCAGAGGGAAAAGTGAATGCTGCAAACCCAGCTGTAAAATTTGAATAATACAGAACTGATGTAAAAAAATCAACATTCCTGTATTTGAATCTCTCTAATTGTAAAAAAACAAACAATTCGCTATAATTTTGTAAATTTAAAAAATTTTATCAATTATAAGAGGATTGCAGAAATGGTAAAATTTATTGACGGTGGAGTTACAGCTCCACAGGGTTTTAAAGCAAACGGAATTTGGAACGGAATCAAAGAGAGCAGAAAAACTTTTGATACAGCTCTTTTGTATTCTGATGTAATGTGTGAAGCCGCAGGTATGTTCACTACAAACAAAGTTAAAGCAGAATGTGTTAAACTTGATATGGAACGTATTAAAAGCGGTAAGGCTCAGGCTGTTATTATTAATGTTTGTTATGCCAACGCTTGTACCGGCGCAAAGGGTATGGAAATCGCAATCCGAGAAGGCAAAAGTGCTGCAGATGCCCTTAACTTAAAGGAAGAAAATGTTCTTGTCTGTTCAACAGGAATTATTGGTCAGCAGCTGCCAGTAGAAAAAGTTGAAGCCGGAATGGAAAAACTTGCAGCAGGCCTCAGCAAGGAAGGTCATACAAATGCCAGCCTGGCAATTATGACAACAGACACAAAAAATAAAGAATGTGCAGTAGAAACAGTAATCGGAGGCAAAACAGTAAGAATCGGCGCAATGTGTAAAGGAAGCGGAATGATTCACATCAACATGGGAACAATGCTTTCTTTTAATACAACAGACTGTGCAATTACAAATAAAATGCTTCTGGAAGCTTTACACAAAGTAGTTCCTGCAACATATAACTGCGTAAGCGTAGACGGTGACACTTCAACAAATGACACAATTCTTCTTCTTGCCAACGGAAAGGCCGGTAACAGTTTGATTGATGGTCCTGGAGAAGATTTTGACATTTTTGTAGAAGCTTTAAAAACTCTCTGTGTTCAGATGGCAAAGAAAATTGCAGCCGATGGTGAAGGTGCCAGCCACATGGTTGAATGTACTGTTCACGGTGCATGCTGCGAAGAAAAAGCGAGAGTTATTGCAAAAAGTGTAATCTCTTCATCCCTGGTAAAAGCTGCATTCTTTGGTAAAGATGCAAACTGCGGAAGAATTCTTTGCGCAATGGGTTACAGTGGAGCAGACTTTGATCCGGATAAAGTTAAAGTTGATTTTGCATCAGTTGATTCTAACGGAGATTATCAGAGTGTAACTGTAATTCAGGATGGTGTGGGCCTTGAATTTGATGAAGACCAGGCTCTTAAAGTTCTTGGAGAAAAAGAAATTTTTGTTCATGTATATCTTGGGGAAGGAGATGCAGAAGCTTCTGCCTGGGGATGTGACTTAACTTACGATTACGTAAAAATTAACGGAGATTATAGAAGCTAAAATGGAAGAGGTTAAAATTACAAACGAAACATGGAGCAATGTACTTGTTGAATCATTGCCATATTTTAAGCATTGGTGTGGAAAAATCGTTGTAGTAAAATACGGTGGAAATGCCATGCTTAACGAAGAACTCAAAAAAGCAGTTATGCAGGACATTGTTCTCCTTAATACAATTGGTGTTAAAGTTGTTCTTGTTCACGGTGGCGGGCCAGAAATCAACCATATGCTGGAAAAAATCGGAAAGGAAAGCAAGTTCATTAATGGGCTCCGTTATACAGATGAAGAAACAATGGAAATTGTTCAAATGGTTCTTACAGGAAAGTTGAATAAAGACATTGTTGGAATTCTCTTGCAGGAAGGCGGAAAAGCAGTTGGGTTAAGCGGTGTTGATTCTGGACTTCTCCGGGCAAAGAAAATAGAAAAGGATGGAGTTGACCTTGGTTTTGTTGGGGAAGTAACAGATGTTGATCCAAGTATTGTGCAGTCACTTCTTGATAAAGATTTTATTCCTGTTATTTCTACTGTTGCACTTGGTGAAGACGGTGATATGAACCGCTACAACATTAATGCAGATACAGCAGCCGCTAAAATTGCAGTTGCCCTTAAAGCAGAAAAATTTGTTCAGCTTACAAATGTTCCTGGTGTTCTTCATAAAGTAGAAGATCCAACTTCACTCATTAAAAGAATTGACCGCCAGGCTATTCCATCTATGATTTCTACAGGAGTAATTTCCAGCGGTATGATTCCAAAAATTGAATGCTGTCTGGAAGCTCTTAAAGGTGGTGTTCCAAGAACTCATATTATAGATGGCCGGGTTCCTCATTCACTTCTTATAGAAATGTTCAGTGATCGGGGAATCGGAACAATGATTTATTAATAGAAGATTTGTTGAGGAAAATAAAATGGCAAAAAATAATGTTGTTAATAATTACGGTTCTTTTGATGTTACTTTTAAAAGTGCAAAGGGAAGCGTACTAAAAGATGTTAATGGAAAAAAATATATCGACTTTCTGGCAGGTATTGCAGTAAACTGTGTTGGTCATAATTACGGTCCCCTGGTAAAAGCAATTTCAAGACAGGCAAGAAAGCAGATTCATATTTCAAATTATTATACAAGTGACATCGGAAATCTTTACGCCGACGAACTTTTGTTCAGAACAGGATTTGAAGGTGTATTTTTTGGAAACAGTGGTGCAGAAGCAAATGAAGCTGCAATCAAACTGGCAAGAAAATATGGACAGCTTAATGGCGGGTCAAAAAGAAAGGTGATTGTTACTCTCGAAAAATCTTTCCACGGAAGAACTTTGGCCACTTTAACTGCTACAGGTCAGGATAAATTTCATCCGGAAGATTTTGCTCCTTATCCAGATGGGTTTAAAACAATTAAACCAAATGATATGGCTGAGCTTAAAAATGCTTTTGATGACACAACCTGTGCATTAATGATTGAATGTGTTCAGGGAGAAGGTGGAGTAAATCTTATCCAACCGGAATGGGCACAAAAAGCAGCAGAGCTTGCAAGAAAAGCCGGTGCAATTGTTATTGCCGATGAAGTTCAGACTGGAATGGGAAGAACAGGTAGTCTTCTTGCCAGTGAACAGCTCCAGTTTAATCCTGATGTTGTAACTCTGGCAAAAGGAATTGCAGGTGGTGTTCCAATGGGTGCATGTCTTTTTAGAGGTCCTGCAAATGTATTTAAAGCCGGTGATCATCAGTCAACTTTTGGAGGAAATCCATTGGCTTGTGCTGCAGCCCGTGTTGTTCTTAAAACATTAACAAGTCCTGATTTTATGGCAAAGGTTCTTAAAAAAGGTGAATATATTAAGAAAACAATCAAAAGCTGGAATCTTCCTTGTGTTACAGATATCAGGGGAATGGGGCTTATGATTGGAATTCAGGTAAAACAGAATCCTCTTGAAGTAGAAAAACTCTGTCTGGAAAAAGGGCTTTTGTTTTCTACAGCAGGAACAGATACAATCAGACTTGTGCCGCCTTTGAACATTTCAAAAAGAAATATTAATGCAGGTCTTGCAATCCTTAAGGAATGTCTTGAGGCTACACAGTTTTAAAAATTTAAATAAGGGTGTTGAATGAAGAAAGCCGCAGTACCAATTATTGTTAGTGTTGCCCTGATTTCGTTTCTGGCAAGTGCAATTTTATTCCGCTATGTAATCTGGAAACCAAAGCAGGAAGCCAATAATCCAAAGATTATTACTCCCAATGTTCAGAGTATTAAAGATGATATTCATTCTGATTCTTCTATTATGATGGATGATTCTGTTCTTACTTCTCTTGTTCCTCTTGAAGACGGTGAAACTTTGCTTAGTATAGTAAGTATGGATTTTGACGGTGATGGTTTGGATGATCAGGTAAATGCAGTTCGTTCAGCACTTAATCCTTATGTTTCACTTGTTGTAGGGCTTTACAATAAAAAGAAAAATGAATATGAGCGTGTTGCCACAATTGCTACAAAAGTAACTCAGGTTGTAACTTTTGCATATACAGGCCTTGATTTAACAGGAGAACATAAAACTGCTTTAACTTATCAGGGGTATACAGAAAACGGAAATAACGTATTCCAAGCGTTCTATTTAGGAAGAGATTCAAGGGACCGCTATTATCAGAAAACAATTGCAGATTTTGAAGTTGACGGTACTATTTTTGTTCAGCAAATTGAACGTTACGATTCATATCAGAAATCAAACAGTGGCGTGGCAGGAACTGCTTTCCCAATCTGGGTTTATTCAACAGATACAAGTGAACGTTCCAACGGTGACCAGCTGCAGACAAGATACGAATGGAATGCGGAAGAGCAGAAATATGTTCAGGCTGCTCAAATCAGAATGACAGGAAATAAACTTGTTGCAAAAGAACTGGCAAAAATTCAGGATGGTACAGAAGCAACTTTTGCCAGATTTTTGGACGGACTGTGGTATAAAACAGAAAATAAAGTTGGAGGCGTAAAATATCTTTTTGTAAATTATGATGACAAAGAAATTATTTTTCTCCAGGATGAAAGTGAAGAGGTTTATAACTGGCGCACAAGCAGACTGCGCAGAAACGGAATTTACATTACTACAACAAATCAGGAAATTCAAAATCTTCAGAGACGAGTTGATATTTCACTTCTTGGCATAGACCGTGTTAACCTTAGAATTCAGGATGACCTTCGCATGCTGATTAATGAAAGTAATCTCTGGGACGGTGAGTATAAAAAGGTAAACTATAATTCGGCACTTCAGGACAGCGGTAAAAAATCACTTGCATCTGAATTTATTGCAGATCTGGAAAAGGGCCCCAGCTGGAAGTCTGCAGATGGAAAAAGTATTTTCTTTAGCAATGGAATTTATTCTGTAAACAGTGAAGTGTTTGAAGATGTTGTTGTGCAGGATGATAATGAATGGTCGGAAGAAGATTTTGTTGAAGAAGCTTCGTTTTTAAGCACCAACATGGATACTGGAAATTATACTACCATTGATTCAGAAGGAAAGGCTTTTATTCAATTTAGAAGCAGAGGGCAAAATGTTTTCTTTAATGGAACATATTATGTTTATTACGCACCACTTCCAGACCCGCCTCAAACTTCAAAAAGCAGAAAAAAGCAGGAACTTCCAAAATTTAATAAAGACAGTATTATTATGGTTCCTTACATTGTAACTCCGGAATCCACTTACTCACGGGATGGAGCAACAATTATTTTAACCAGAAATGAATCAAAAGAATAAAAAAAATAAAAAAAATAAAAAAAAACTGGCCGGCAATTATAAAGCTGTCAGCATGCCGAATGAAATATAGCCAAATCACCGAATAACCGCTTGCTTAAGGAAAATAATTTCTAAAATCTCCTATTGTTAATAGCAATCTCCTATTTTGTATGTTATAATAGGAGAGACAGGAGAACAATAGGGGATGCGAACTTTTGATTATTCAAAACTGAACTGCAACATTGATAATGAAATCATGGGCTACATTGCCAAAATACATGAATTCAAAGGCAGACAGCAGCTATTCATTAACCAGAAAAAAGAAAAATTGGAAAAACTGGTTGAAATAGTAAAGATCCAGAGTACAGAAAGCTCTAATAAAAACTAAAATTATTATAAAGACTACCCGCATAATATGACAAAAGAGGAAATAGAAATATTTAACAAAGAATACCCCGAGTTAATAAAATAAAATCCCCAGATTCAGGATGACAGTAATTTACTTCAAATTCAAAAGTTCATAATTACATCGGTCAACTTCGCTCTGCATGTCGTGGTGAAGATGCATGCCGTTTCCAAGACAGTCCTTCCACTTTTTGCATTTCTTACATTTACCTTTTTTAGCCCAGCTTTTATTTCTCATGTTCTGAAATTTATTGTTCCAGATATCCATGAATTTTTCTTCGTAAATATTACCCTGAATAAAATCCTTAGCACGAACACTTAAACAGGCACCAACATTCCCGTTTGTCCACACGCTTCCTACATTGATTCCGCCGTGGCAGAAGAAGAAATAATCTCTGGCCTTAAGTTCATATTTACCAAGATAACCTTCACAGCTGTAATTTAAGTGAATTGATTTTCCATCCTTAGTTTTATACTGTCTTGTTTCAGTAATAAAATCCATCAACTGAACATATTCTTCGCGACTTAAAGACAAATCATTTTTTTCAGCACGTCCTTCCGGGAAAATAGAAAATATTCTCCACTTTTCAACACCTTCTGAAATCAAAAAATCTCTAAGTTCAGGCAGGATCGCAAGATTTCCTTTATGAACACAGGTAATCACATCAAAAACAAAATATCCCGGATTTGCCTTCTGAAACTTTACAACAGTTCTAATGGCATTCATTACTCTTTCATAAGAATTTTTATTCTGTCTTAAATGATTATGCTGTTCTTCAAAACCGTCCAGACTGAAACTCATAGAAGTCATTCCGGCTTTTATTAAACTTATAAATCGCTCTGTAGAAAAAGCAAGTCCATTAGTTACAATGCCCCAGTTGAATCCACGCTTAACAATTTCTTTTCCGGCATCTTCAAGATCGGATCTAAGTAAAGGTTCGCCGCCTGTAATACAAACTGTAAGTTTTTTTGCTGAATTACGGGCCTTAACATCATCAAGGACAGCTACAAAATCTTCTAAAGGCATATCTTTCTGGTCGCTGTTTTTTAAACAGTCACTTCCGCAGTGAAGACAATTTAAATTGCAGCGTAAAGTACATTCCCAGAAGAGATAATTTAATTCATGTTTTTTAATCTGATGATTTCTGTAGCGTAAAAAAACGAAGCGTTTAAACCATAATGGTAAGTTCATAATTTTTCCGCACTACTCTGTGTCTTTTTCAAGAGCAACCTTTACTGATTTTGCTGTACCAGTAAGGCCTTCAAAATCTACAGTTACTTCCTTAGATTTAAATTTTCCGCCGTTCTCTGAACCATCAATATCTTCTACAACAAAAGTTACTTCGCTATCTTTAGGTGTAAAAAGACTGATGTTTCCAGCTTCGTCTGTAATATCTGCATTATCTGGATTTTCTTTTTCAGAAACTTTTATTTCTTTGATTAATTTATCTTCTGTATTTTCGTCATACTCTCCGTTTCCGTCAGCGTCGTAAAATACAGTAAAGTCTACTTCATTTACATATAAAGATGGATAATAACCAGGGCAACCGTAACAGGCTGTAAAAGTAGCAGTAATTCCACAGGCAGAAAAAATTGTCCCAATTACCTTAAAAAAGTTTTTCTTTGTTTTTTTCATATCTCTGTCCTATAAAAATAAATTTTTTTCATCACAGATTGTTTAAAATAATATTAAAAATCTGGCCGGCAATTTGTCAATTATTGGACTATACGCCAGCCAGTATTTGTTTGCGTTCAAAAAAAGAAATTCAACTTAAATTACTTTTCAGAACTTGACCTTATTTTTCTGCTGTTGATTTTTCTGCGGCACTTGAACCAATCCAGTCAAAGAGGATAGGTGCATCAAGGTTGCTTTTCTGTTTGTTTGTGTGAACTGTAAATTCAATTGTTTTAATTGCTTTTACATCATCCTGAATATCACCGGCTCTGTTTCCCATAACGTATGAATTGCTCAAACCGTTAAGTTCAATCAATTTCCAGCCTGCACCAATGCGAGACATGTTGTATGAGTTGATTTTTCCAGTGAGGTTTTTTCCGTTTACTGCAACTGTAAAAGTTGGGTAAGTTTTTTCTGAATTTTCCCATGCAAGATGAGTTGGAACGTACATTACTGCATAAAGTGGAGCTTTTGAAGAATCAATTGCCTGTGGGAATTCAAATTTGATTGTGTAATCAGCTTTTTCTGCACCAAAATCACGGTAGAAGCTTACGACCTGATCGTCACCGGTTTCAATAAGGCTTAATGCTTCTGCAGAAATATCTGTTCCGTTTTTGTAAGCAGTAACTTTAAGTCCGCTGTCTGTAATCGATTTGTTCTGTATTGCATCTTTAAAACTAAAAGCAGCCTTTTCGTCATCAAGGATTGATTCTGCACCTTTAAGAATTGCAGGAGTAACATTCTTCATTCCACGGATTTTTGAATTGTTAACACCTGTATAAGATTTTTTTGCAAATGCGCCCATTGAAGAAGCTACAGCCAATGCTGCCAGAATACATAATGCTTTTTTCATTGTAAATAATCTCCTTATTGTAATGGGATTTTTCCCTGTTTTTATAAATTATAACATAGTATTTGAGGATTAGTAACAAAAAATTCAATTAATTCTGGTAATAAATGAATCTTTATGTTTAAAAAGCAAGAATTTTTTATTAATAGTTGTTATAATATATAAAGTTTAGTTTGAATAAATTTAATGGAACAAATAATGAACCAGAAACGATTTGAAATCAGGAATATATTTAATCATCAGGCTTTAATCACTTTTGTTTTTGTGGCTTTAGGTCTTGTGTGGTTATTCTGCTACGTTTTTTATCCTAATGCACAAAAAAATTCTCTCTGGTCAAATGCTGCACAAAGTTATAATCAATCCTGGTATTATTTTGATGGAGATAAGCAGGTTGAAGTTGAATTGCCTGTTAGAAACAGAAAAGATCTTTTGCCGGCTAATCCTGGTGATGACGGATGGGTAAAAATTTACAAAGAATTGAATGGTCAGGAATGTTGTAATTCAATTATTTATTTTACGTCCTGTCATAGAACTACTGCCAGTGTTTTAACTCCTGATGGCAGAGAGCAGCTGCTTTATTCATTCACCTGTGAAAATTATCCTAAGTGGTTTAATTATATTGGGCCTATGTGCCATATTTTTGATTTTCCAAAAGATATTCAGGATGGCACTATTCTCTGTATTTCTACAATCTCTGCTCATAAGAAAAAACAAGGGCAGTTTTCTGAAGTACGAATTGGAAAACGGTCTGCTCTCATAAAATTTCTTATAAACAAAAACCCTTTAATCTCCTTTAGCGCAATTATAATTTTTGCTCTGGCTGTTCTGCTTTTGGGGTCAAGTGCTGTTTTAAGGAAAGTATTAAAAAAAGATTATACTCTGCGTTCTCTGGGATGTTTCTCGTTGTTAATCGGATGCTGGTTTATAGAACAAAGTTATCTTGCTCAACTTATTATAACGAATCAATTTGTTCACTGGCTTTTAAGGGGACAGTTTTATGTTTCTATTCCAATTACAATGTTCTACTTTCTGGAAGAACTTAGTGGTGATAAAGCCAATAAAAGCATGAGCGTAATGATTATAATTGATGTAATTATTATTGCAGTTTCTATTATTGGTCTCTTCTGTGGTATCTGTTTTGAAAGCTTTTATATTTTAACAGACATTTTTCTTCTTGTTATGTGCGTTTATATTCCTCTGTATTTAAAACTTTTTAGTCATAATGGGTCTATGGAAAAATATTTTCCGTCTTTAATTATTCTGGAAGCAGGTTTTGCCCTTGATATGTTTTATTATTATGTCTGCAATTCAGAAATAATTGGTTACAGTGCATTGGGATTTATGGGATTTTTTATTACTCTTGGGTTTATTGTCTATTCATCTTCCATTAATAAAATCCATGATTTAACAGAGCTTGATACTTTGCAGCGTCTTGCTTATGTTGATTATTCAACTAATGTAAAAAACAGAACGGCCTTTTATAATTTTGTAGAAAAGTTCAATGGTCCGGAAGAAGAATACTGTCTGATAATTTTTGACCTGAACGATCTTAAAAAAATCAACGATTCACTGGGACATCTTTACGGCGATAAAGTTATCAAATCCTTTAGTCAGTGTGCTGTAAAATCTTTTGTAAAGGGTGATATTTACCGAGTTGGCGGTGATGAATTTATAGCAGTTTTAAAGAACACCAATGATACAAAAGTCCACGATATGATTCAGAAATTTGAAAAGCTTGTTCGGGAGCAGACCGATGTTCAGTATAAATACAATGTTGCTTATGGATATCAGTTTTTTACTCCAAAAAACGGCAATGATTTTTATAATGCCCAAAAGTCGGCAGACCAGAAAATGTATGTCCGTAAATCAGAAATGAAGCAGAACAAAAATTATATGCAAAACGGTTAATTACAGATAATTAAAAAATTTTGTTTGAATTTGATTTCTTTTGGCGTTATAATTTATTAATAAGGTTGTTATGAAGAAAATTGAATTCAAAATTGACACAGTCAAATTCACGTTTGTTTTTGTTGTTTTATTTGCTTTAATTGCAGTTTCATTTTTTATAGCTTCACTTTTTCTGCACTCAAGATTTAATAATCTTATGGGGAAAAATGAAAACCCTCTTGCCCAGGAATTTAATTATGGCTGGTGGTACAATTACAACCAGGAAAAAATCCCCCTGGAATTAACGGAACAAATTCCTGTAGAAAATATAAATGATAATTCACTTCAGATTTTCCATGTTCTTGATAAATCAATGCTGGGAAAAACTATCGGATTCATGGGCAAGAAAGCAAAGGTTTATGTTTATGCAGATCAGGAGCTTATTTATTCCTGGAAAAATGAAGGCATGCCCAAAAATCTTAAAACTTACGGCTGGCTTTGTCATCTTGTGGATATTCCTTATGACACAAAAGGTCAGATACTTTCTATAAAATTTGATTTTGATGTTCCTGTTGATTCAAAAATCAATCCTCTGGATAATCATTTTATAGTTGGAAAGGTGCTTCTGGGAAAACGGTCGGAAGTTGTTTATACAATTGCCAAACAAGGTTTTATTTTTACTCTGTTCTGTATAATTGTTGGACTTATGGGGCTTGTTCTTCTGATTATTTTTCTTATTTTTAGAAAGATGTTTTCCGAAGACCGTTCAATTCTTATGCTGTCGCTTTTAAGTTTTGTAATTGCAGTGTGGCAGTTTGAAAACTCCTGGGTTTCATTTGTGTATATATCCAATCCTCTTTATCACTGGGCAGCAGATTATTTGAGTTTTTTAATAAGCCCTTTGATTCTGGCAGTATTTGTGCAGGAACTTCTGGACAAACAGCAAAACAGGAATTTTAAGATTGCATTCTGTTTGATTTCTTTTGTTATTTCTGTGATTCTTATTTTGCAGCTTCTAGGAATTTTTGCCATTACAGAATTTGTTTTTGTAGTCGATATTCTTTTGCTGGTTTCAAGCCTTATGCTGCTGGTGATATCATTTGTAGAGGCTTTTAAACGTTCAGAAAGAGACAGACTTTTCTTGCCGGCAGTAATTGCTTTGTTTGCCGCTTTTTCTTCTCATGTGGTTTATTATCTTTTTACCGGGAAAAGTTCAATTTATTTCTATGTCTTTATGCTTTTCCCAATGTATATTTATGTAATTCTAAATGTTTACCGGCTTTCAAGTCATAAATTTAAGGCCGCTGATGAACGTTCGTTTTATAAGTCAATTGCATTTAAAGATCTGGCAAGTGGAGTTTACAGTCGTTCCGCATATTATCATTATATTGATAATTTTGTTCAGAATAAAAAATATCTGCTGTTCATGATTGATATGAACAATCTTAAAATTATTAATGACGAAAAAGGCCATCATATTGGGGATGATGTAATCAGGTTTATTGCGGAAAGTGCAAAGCAGGCTTTTAGAAATCTTGGTAATGTTTACAGAATTGGGGGTGATGAATTTGTTGTTATTTGCTGCGATCCTAATGATCAGGAATTAACAGATGCAGTGTTCTATTTTGATTCTCTTCTCAAAAATTGCAAGGAATTTGATTTTCCTGTTAGTGCATCTTATGGTTCATGTGGATTTACTGCAACATGCAAAGATGATTTTTACGAAGCTCAGAAACAGGCTGACCAGACCATGTATAATATGAAGAGAAAATATCATATGCAGAATGACAGACGCCGCACAGACTGATTCCTGTTAAAAAATCAATTCTGTTTTTATGGACTTTTTGCCTTAAAATCGTTATATTATAGTAGTTATTATTTAGTTCCATGAGTAGATTTATTTAGGAACTTTTGATTTTAAGTGGAGGAATAAATGAACAGATTTTTTTGTGAAGAAGAAGCAGAAGAACAGAAACCACAGGAAAAGCCAACAGATCCATTGGCAGAAAAATTTTTAAAAACTCGTCAGGTTTTAATGAGTGGTGAAGTAAGTGAAGAACTTGCTGATAAAATTGTAAAACAGCTTCTTATTCTTGAAGCAGATAATTCTGATCCAATTTATCTTTACATCGACAGCCCTGGTGGTGATGTTGATGCAGGATTTGCTATTTTTGATACAATCCGTTTTATTGATGCACCAGTTTACTGCATTGGTATGGGACTTGTTGCCAGTGCCGCAGCCCTTATTTTGCTTGCTGCACCAAAAGAAAGAAGACTTGGTTTCCCAAACAGCCATTATCTTATTCATCAGCCTTCTAGTGGAATGAAGGGTGTTGCTACAGATATTGAAATCCATGCTGCAGAAATTGCAAAAACAAAAAATAGAATTAACGAAATTATTGCTCAGGAAACTGGTAATAAAGTTGAGCAGGTTGCAGCAGATACAGACCGTGATTACTGGCTTAATGCACAGGAAGCCGTAAAATATGGTCTGGTAAGCAAAGTAATAACAAAGCGCGCTGATTTAAAATAGTTTGGAAGGCAGATATGACTTTTCAGTTAACCGACAAGCTAACAGAAGAAATTTTATTTTCAATGGAAGACCAGGATTCTAAATTTATCCTGGATGCTTCTGCTGGCGTTGTAATTGCTGCAGATGATTATGCAGAACTGGAAGGTCTTGAAGTAGATGAAGAACTTTTTTACAGTCTGCCAAAATGGACCAGCCAGGACGGTTATGCCGTTCTGGAAGAATTCATCGCGCAACTAAAGGCCGTTGATGCTCGCAAAGATTTGCAGAGGGTAATGGCCAGTGGTAGGGGGGTGTTCAGAAATTACAAGGATGCATTAAAAAAATACCCGGAAGTTGAACCTAAATTTTTTGCTTTCAAGGAAAATAAAATGAAGGCCAGGTTAACTGAATGGTACAACAGTCTTATTAAAAAATGGGAAAGTCCACAATGTGACTTGTTATAATTTTATTGACTTTATTTTAGTCATTTAACTTTTTTGCAGCCCAGAATCTTTAGACTGATTTTTTATTTTTTTATTATTTATTTATTTTTTATCAGGAGCTTTTTTTATGTCTTACAACAATAACAAAACAAAAATTAACGAAGAACAGATTGCTTCTTATCTGGCAGATATTTTAAAGAAGGTAGAAAGTGATAACGATCCAGAAACACTTAACCAGCTTAAAAAAATCTTTAAGAAAAATATTCCACTTACACGCCGTATGTATGTTGCTGCTTATCTTGTAAAGCAGGCAAACAGCCATTCTTTTGGTCGTTTTAATAAAAATGAACGTTTTAACAAAACAGAAAGAATTGATCGTTTTAACAAAAATGAACGTTCAGAAAGAACAGAAAAGACAGAACGTCAGCATATTCAGATTGATGCAGATAAAGCCGCTACAATTTTTGTGGGCGTTGGCCGTAACCGCAGAGTATTTGCCCGTGATATCCTTGGTCTTTTGAGCAATGTTGCCGAGCTTGACAGAGAAAAGATTGGAGAAATCAAAGTTCTGGCAAATTATTCTTTTGTTACACTCTTTAAAGAAGATGCAGAAAAAGCAATTTCTAAGCTTAATGGTTTTGATTTCCGTGGCAGAAAACTTGCTGTAGATTATTCAACTGTTAAGAAAGAAGGCGAAAAGGACCCATCAGAAGAATTGCCAAAAGCAGAACCAATTCCTTCTTATGTTTCAAATGAATCAACATCGATTACACCTACAAAAACAGAAGAAGAAAAAGTTGCTGCAGAACAGAAAGCATTTGCAGAACGCCAGAGTGCTACTTCTACTTCAACAGAAAGCACAGAAGCTCCATATTCAACAACAACTGACGATGGACAGGTTCGCTCTCACTTTGGTTCAGGCGATTCAAACTACCTGGTATAATTCAAGGTTTGTTAATTGAATATTTCAAAAATTGTTCTGGGGCCTGTAGGTACTAACACGCTTATTGTGCCCCTTAATAACAAATATTCCTTTATTGTTGATCCCGCTAATTTTGACGAATCCTCCCACAGAGAATTGCAGAGTGTTTTGGATTATTTAAAAACTACGCCCATTGCAATTGTTTTAACTCACGGACATTTTGATCATGTTAGCGGTATTTCTTTTCTTCACCAGAAATTTAATATTCCAGTTTTTATTAGTAAAGAAGACAGCATTTTTATTGGGCCTTCTAGTGAATTGTTCCAGCTTAAACTTTTGGAAAGCTGTTTTTTTGAATCTTTTTTGCCAAAGGTAAGCAATCTTCCCCAGGCTTCTGGTTTTTTAAAAGATGGCACTTCTTTAAAAGATTGCTGGAAAGTGCAAAATATTTTTCCAGGTTCTACTAATAAAGAATTAATTGATGCTGTTAATAATCTTGCAGACTGGAAAATAATTGCAACTCCCGGACATTCCAGGGGGAGTGTCTGCCTTTACAATGAGATAGAAAAACAATTAATTTGCGGTGATACTTTATTTGATGGAGGCTGGGGAAGAACAGATTTGTATTCTGGCAGTGAATCAGAGATAATTGAATCTCTTAAAAATCTTAAAAATAAATTTGGCGGAAAAAATTACTGCTTGTGGAGTGGCCACGGTTTCTGCGGGTTTTCCATTTAGTTAAAGAAAACAGCTTTCTGGCTGGAAAATAGAAAAGTTTCCCTCATCATCAATTTTTGAACAATCAAAAAATGTAGGCATGAAATTGTTTATATTTTTGTAAAGTGTTATTTCTGCAAAGGATGGATTCTGTCCGTTTCTTGGAAATGTTGTACTCCCTGGGTTAAGAAGAAAAATTTTTTCTTTAAGAATGCTGCACGCAATATGAGTATGTCCAAAAAAAGCGATTCTACACTTGTTTTTGAGAGCTGCCGTTTCTAGTGATCCAGAACCACCGTTAATTGTATATTTGTGCCCATGGGTAATAAAAATGTTATGGCCGGCTATTTTGATAATTTGATTTTCTGGAAAATAGAAATCGCAGTAATATGGAAGTGTGGGGTCTTTTTTTTTCTTGATATTGTAAAATGGGTAAATATCGTAGTCGTTGTTGCCTCTAACAAATGCACATACAGAAGGAAAATTTTCTTTATTTGCAGAATGTGCGTATAATTCGTGGACTTTTGCCAGATCGCCGCCAGTGTCTCCGCATAGAATAAGAGCATCATTTTTTTTGCCCCTTTTAAATATAATTCTCTCCAATAAATCAAAATTTCCGTGGGTATCAGAGACAATCAGAATTGAAGCCTGATCTTTGTTTGATAATTCAAGAATGGAATTTTGAGAACCAATAAAATTAGATTTATCCTGAGAAAAATTCTGCATTATTCTTTATCGATTACAAAGTGATTTATAGAAGCAATGCCTGTTTCGCTGTCTTTAAAATTGTGAATTTTTACATTTTCCCCAACAATTTTCTGAACGTGGTAAGAAAGTTCATTGTCCTGAGGTAATGGCCCTGGCAGTTCGTAAATGTATTTAATGGCATTTGAAACAAGTTCAACGATGTTTTCGTCAAATTCAATTGAAGATTCTGTTGTTGCTTCCTCTTTTGAAGTTCGTTCATATTCAAGTACAAAATTGCAGGTGCTTTCCATCCCAAGAACATCGTCCTGTGGGAAAAAAGAAAAAACAGGATAAGGCACTTTAAGTTGATAGGAATCCTGAATTCTGGCCAGTGCAATGTTTGTGCCTTCAGGAGAACCAAGTAAAAGTATTCCTTTAACTTTTTGATTGTTGATTAATGTGTAAAGGTCGCTGATTCTTGCGGTATTTCCGTGCTTAAAATCTTCAGGATAGTAAAGGGGCAGAAGAAGCCCTCCATTTTCGTTTACTCCGAATTTCCGTTTTACTGAAGCAAATTTTTCATCAAAATCTTCAAATCCGTAGCCACAGAGAACAGCTATTACACCTTCTGCATTTGTATAAACTGTTGGGTTTATTAATTCCTGGTCTGTTGATTGTTTTACATCCAGAATCATTGTTCCTTCAAGATTGTAAACTGCTTTTTTGTTCTTTGAACAGCTTCCCAAAGAAAGAAGAATTGCTGCAGTGACAGTAATAAAGATTAATCTGCCTGTTGAATGAGAAAAAAGTTTCATTTCCCCTCCCGTGGATTTTGCAAAAAAATTACTTCTGTTTATGTGCCAGAACTTCCGAAATATTATATGCTCTGTCGCCGAATTTTTCAACCTGGCGAACTAAGTCAATGTAAAGAAGCTCTGCTTTAACATCACTACCGCTTTCAAGACGTTTTCTGGCCACTTTTTTAAGATTCTTCTTGAATACATCAATCTGTGTTTCAATTTCCCGGGCAATAAGGAAGTCGGCTTCATCAATATGAGTATTAATTCTTGTTTTAATAAAGTCCATGGACTGGCGTGCTAAATCAACGTAAGGGTTAAGGCGGTCCATGTCTTCCTGAGCAAACTGCATGTCTTTTTCTATAGACTTTTTAAGAAGAAGACCAACGTTAATAAGGTCATCAGTCATTTCTTCCAGGTCATCAATTATCTGCTGCATTGCACTTAACTGTTCTGTCTGCTGGTCGCTTAATGGAAGTTTCCCAATGTGAACAATGTATTTTGTAAGCTGTTCCTTCATCTGGTCAGCGTAATCTTCCTGCAATGTAAGATTTTCCATATTTTCTGAAATAAAAGACGATGTTCTGTTTTTGAAACCACTGTGAATTTCTTCAAACATTTTAACAACAAGCTCTGTCATTACGCCGATTTCTTTTTCTACTCTAAGGATGTAAGGAACTGCATTTTCTTTTCCACTGGCGGCTTCTGTAAATTCAAGAACATATTTTGAATTCTGTTCCTGTTTTGAAGGCTTAATAAGTTTTGTAACAAGTGATGCAATCTGCTTTGTAAATGGAAGACATACAAGGGATGTAATTGTTTTTACAACTGTGTGAAGCATTGCAATATGAAGTGTAATTGCTTCCTGAGGTGTTCCCGGAACCATTATGTCGATTAAATCAAGAAGTGGAGTAAGGAAAGCAACTGCAATAATTACAGTGGCCAGGTTAAAGAGAAGGTGAACAAGGGCTGTTCGTTTACCGTCTACAGGTCCGCTCCAGGCTGCCATAATAGCATCAATTGTTGATCCGATGTTTGAACCAATAACAAGAGCCGCCGCAAATTCCCAGGTAAGCAGATTGTTGTAGGCCATTGTAATAACGATTGCTGTTTCTGCAGAAGAAGAGTGGATGAGGGCAGTGATGATTGCACCAACTGCAACACCGATAAGTGTGCTTAAAAATCCCCAGTCACCGCATTTTGCAAGGAAGTTCAAGGCTCCGTTTTCTGGACCAATTGCACTTGAAAGCCAGTCAAGTCCGATGAACAGAAGTCCAAAACCCATGATGGCTTCACCAACACCTTTTTTATTCCATTTTTTTATCTGTGTAAGAACAAATCCAAGTCCAAAGATTGGAATGGCAAAATTTTTGATTTTAAAGTTGAATCCAAACAGTGCAACAATCCAGGCTGTAACTGTAGTACCGATGTTTGCACCAAAAGTAACTGCTACAGACTGCTGAAGTGTCATAAGTCCTGCATTTACGAAGGAAACTTCCATTACTGTTGTAGCACCGGAAGACTGGATAATCATTGTAAGAATAAGACCAGTGATAAAACCTAAAATACGGTTTCCAGTCATAAATCCCAATGCTTTCTGGAGTTTAGTGCCGGCACTTTTCTGGATGCCGTCGCTCATCATATTCATGCCGTAAAGTAAAAAAGCAAGACTACCTGCAAGCTGCAAAATGGATAAAAAAATTTTCATATTTTGATTGTAGCAAATTTCTATTTCTTTTTCAATGTGAAGTTACAGGGGACTTCACATGATTTTAAATAAAAAAAAGGCCACGGTCATCCAGTGACCTGTAATAAAAATTAACGGAAAACTATTCCCAATCAGTTGTAATTGTAACAGATGTAAGCTTACCTTGTGAACCTGATGACTGTTCTTTTGAATTAGTGCCAGAAACATTTTCTCGATCTGTAAGAGTGATGTTTCCGATTGTAAGACCACTATCCTGTGCTTTTGCAGTCTGGACATCAGTAGAAAAACCAGTTGAAGGATCAACAAAAGTGGACATACCGGCATAAACTGGAGCGTTTCCATAACTTCCACCAACCTCAGAAACACCAGTAAATGGTGTAGCGTGAC
The DNA here is from genome assembly GCA_016296205.1 of Treponema sp. Taxonomy (GTDB): domain Bacteria; phylum Spirochaetota; class Spirochaetia; order Treponematales; family Treponemataceae; genus Treponema_D. The sequence goes on from JAEDJS010000005.1 coordinate 18,258, forward strand.
CATTTGATGTTTCATTATCGGATGCAGCTGTTTCGTCTGTTTTGTCTTCTTCTACTGCTGGTTCGGAATCTGTAGTTTTACCGTGAGCTACCATTCCCCGAGTAGTTGTAAGTCTGCCGTCTGCACAGAATTCACCTTGTGTACCCCGTACAGAAGCTGTTGCAACTGGTGAACGCACCTGGAAACCTGTACGTTTGTTTTCTGAAGTTTTAATATCGAATTTTACTTTTCCAGTAGAAAGATAAAGTTTTGATTCATCAGTTTTGCTTGTTACAGCCAGCTGTTCAACAGTAATACGAGTGAGAGCATCTAATGTAAAAGAACTTTCCTGAAATTTAATAACAGCACTGCTTTTAAATCCTGTAGAAATAACGGCACCTTTTGGAACAGAATCTCCAGCTTTTAAGGCAACCCAGGCTCCTGCTTTCTGAACTTCAACTTTTCCTTCTGTGTGAAGAACAATTGCTTCTGCAGCAAATAAACCTGCAGTACAGAAACCAAAAATAATCAATGCAAGAAATAATTTTTTCATCAGCTTCCTCCTGATTTTAGAATGAAAGGGCTGCTGTAATTTTAAGCCCAAAGTTGTTGTCTTCTGGTTTTGCTCCAAGGAACTGGAAAGCTCCGCCACTTATTTCAAAGTCTGTAAAAATATTTGTTTTAACTTCTGCCTGCCACTGGAATCCGTTGTAATCAAAAGTCTGGTCAGTATTAAATAAAATATCTGCCTGTGCCATAATAAGCAGGTTGTTAAATGGTTTTACAGAAGTATAAATTCCTGATTTAAAAATTCCTCTTGTTTCTGGTTCAGAAATTGCTTTTGAAGCAACACTGCTTGTAAGAGAGCAGTATTTCCCGCTGGCATAAACTGCATTTACAGCAATCTGACTGTTCCAGAAGTTTGGATAGATAGAAATGTTTAATGTTGATAAATTAGCTAAATCTTTTGTATCCTGAATAAATTCTGCTGTAGAAGAAACATTGTAGAATACACATTTTGCAAGTTGTCCATTAAATCCAAGAGTTCCGTAATGACGGGTGTTTTCTTCATTTCCTGCAATTCCAATAACTGTTGTTGCATCAAGAAAAACTGTCTGGTTTGCAATAAGATAAGGGAATGAAATTTTTCCGTAACCAACAATATAGTTTTCAGACAGGTTGTACCCGTTTGCAAAAGAAACAGGGTCTTCACTCATACCTTCTGCATTTTTGTCAAGAAGAACTACTTTTCTACTGTTAATCAAACCTGTGTAAGCAGCTTCTGCAGAAAGTTGAATTCCTGGCAGATTCAATGCAAAATAAGCACCGTCCATTGGCTGGCTAAAAATAAAACCAGTTGAATCAGCTGAATAAAATCTACCGCAGGAAAATTGAATTGAAGATTTTGCAATTTCTTTGTTTACGCCGAATTTAAAAAGGGGAAGGTCATATTTTAATCCGCTGAAGTTTTCTACCTGTTTGTATTCAAATTCAACAGTTCCTTCTGTAGCAAAATAAATTGAACCATCATTTGTAAAAGGAGTACGAATCCATAAATCAAGGCAGTTATCCTGAAAAGCATTAAGACCTGAGTCTCCCTGAAATTTTGTTGAGTTAGATATAATTCCGCCAAATTCGGCAGCCATTGCAAGTGAACCGGCAGCTAAAATTGCCAAAAATGCTAATGCTTTACTAAATTTCATAAACCTGCTCCTTTTTCTGCTTCATCAAGCTCAATGCATTTGGTAAATAAGTTTAAAACATCAGATCCCGAAACTTTAGACTGTGGATCACTTGTAACAGGAATAAGACGGCGAGCCTTAAAAAGTTTAAATGCATAGCGTTTGTTTTTTAACATAGAAAACCAGAGACTGCCTTTTACATTAAAAGTATTTGCTGCAAGCAGAGTTAATTCATCAAATCTAATTTCTTTTTCCAGTGATGGAATTTTTTTGATGATTTTTCTGTCTAGTAAATAATTTGCTGCATCTTCCTCTGTTAATGAATCATCCATACCGGCATAAACAGCCGAAATGTAACATGCCTTAGACCATTGAGCCTTTTTTGCATCAATTAATTCTGTTACTTTTTCTGCAGACTGGGCATTTGTGCTGAAAATTGTAAAAAGAGCCAGAACTGCTAAAATAGCAATTTTTTTCATATTTTCTCCATAATGTTTAATGCTTTTATTATAACGTATTCAAAGTTTTTTTCAACCCTTTAACTATTTTTCTAAATAAACTGTTATTTTTTTGCAATTGTGTTATAATTTATTCTATGAATAAGTCAAAAAAATTAGTAAACAGTGGATTTTTTAACTGGATCAAAAAAAATGTTGATGTGATAACTCTTTTTGCTGTCACTTTATTTTTTATAGTTCTTGCAAGCTCTGGTGTTCTTAATCGTCTTGAATTTAGACTTTATGATATGATGTTGGCGGTTAGAAAAGAAATCAAACAGGATAATTCCATTCTTTTTGTTGAAGTTGATGATGCTGCCATTGATCAGGTTGGTGAATGGCCATGGACTCGTGATGTTATGGGCGACACTTTGCTGCGTATGAAGGAGCTGGGTGCGTCTGCTGCTGTATTCGATATTGAATATGTATCACCTTCAAAAATGGGAGTCAGTTCACAGGCTGTAGAAAATGTAAACAATGCCTTTGCTCAGGGAAAAGAGGAAATAACTGCAACAGTTCAGGAATTCTCCAAGGCTGTATCCGGCGGATTTATTTCTGGAAAAGAAATCGACTCTGTAGCAGGTCAGATGATAAATGATTATATTTCACCTTCTGTTGATTCAATGAAAGCTCAGGTTACAAATAATATGTTCTTTGATTATGATGATTATTTTGCAAGATGCGTTCAATTTTTTGGAAACACCTGGCTTACAATCAACGCTTATGATCTGGAAATTCCTGTTTCTGAGGAAGATAAAGAATATTGCTACAACCGGTTTTTGTTTAAAAATATTATTGACCCAAAAGGTTTGATAAATAAAACAAATGAATTCTGTGCCCGAGAAAAGGGTAATATCCGTGGTTTTTCTCCTACATTGCAGTCTATTATTATGAGGGCAAAAGGTGCAGGCTTTACAAACAGCTACGTTGATAATGATGGTTCAAGGCGACGTATTGAACTTTTGCAGGATTATGAACAGGGCTTTATAGGACAGCTTGTTTTTGCACCTGTTCTTGATATGACAGGATACAGTTCAATTCAGCGTAAAAAGAATAAGTTGATTATTCATGATGCACTTATTCCGGGCCGTGAAAAACCATGTGATATAAAAATTCCACTTGATAACAAAGGCAGAATGATAATCAACTGGCTTCATAAAAATTTTGGCAACAGTTTTAAACATGAATCAATTATGTTTATTAAACAGCTGGATGAAATGGAATCAAATATTGTTACTAACCTTTCATATTTTCTTGATTTGAATATCCGTGACAAGAATGGTGTTCCTTTAAGTTTTAGAAATGAAGCTGCGGAACTTCTTGACAGTTATAATCAGATTACTCAGTTTAAACAATATCTTCTTTCTAAGTGCGAAGGTTATGATATAGATGGAAATCCAATAGGCGGCGGAATAAGTGAACAGGAATATAGTGAGTATTTTGAAGCACGACAAAATTTCTGGATTTGCCTTAATGAATTTCTTAACCGCGGGCATGAAGAAAAAATCATTAATCGCCTTGCAGAGCTTTCTGAGGAGTTAAATTCCGGAGAATTGGAAGAACTTGGTTACAGTGTAAATTCTTTGTTTCAGGCAATTTCAGGAGATTACAAAAATTACACTGAATATTTTTCTGATATGCTCAAAAATTATCAGGGCAGTTTCTGTATTCTTGGAAACACTGCAGCCGCCACAACTGATATGGGCGTAACTCCATTTTTTGACCGCTACCCAAATGTTGGAACTCATGCAAATGTTGTTAATACAATTTTGCAGCAGAATTTTATTACAGAAGTTTCCTGGTGGTGGGGCATTCTGATTGTTTTCTTTGCAGCCTTACTGGTTATCTGTTTGTGCCGTAAAATGAGCGCAGGAAAACAGACTGCCTGTGGTGCAATTTATCTGGTAGTTCCTTTTGTTGTTATTCTTTTGTTCATGGCAATTGGTGGAATTTATATTCCTCTGCTGGCTCCAATGCTTATTGCAATTTTTACTTTCCTGGCCGAAACATTAATTGATTTTGCCAATACGAATAAAGATAAAAAATTTATTAAAAATGCATTCAGTCAGTGTCTTAGCCCGGATGTTGTTGACGAAATTGTTGCCGATCCTTCCAGCCTTAAGCTTGGTGGCGAAAAACGTGACATGACCGCAATCTTTACAGACATTCAGAAATTTTCAGGTTTTAGCGAACTTCTTACAGCTAGTGAACTTGTTGCCCTTTTAAACTATTACCTTACAGAGATGAGCGACATTATAATGGAAGAAAGAGGAACAGTTGATAAATACGAAGGAGATGCGATTATTGCTCTGGTTGGTGCGCCTCTTAAAATGGAAGATCATGCCAAACGTGCCTGTGCTGCAGCTCTTAAAATGAAAAAAGCCGAATATCGCATGAATCGTGAAATTGAACAGATAGCCGCCTCTCCAAAACCAGATGGAATGGACGATGAACTTTATAACGCCTTCTGCATTCTTGTAAAAAATAACCGCCGCATTTTTACACGCATTGGAATTAACAGTGGGGAAATGGTTGCGGGATTTATGGGTTCTGAAAATAAAAAGAACTATACAATGATGGGCAACAACGTTAACCTTGCCAGCCGTCTTGAAGGAGTAAACAAACAGTATTCAACTCACGGAATTTTAATGAGCCAGGCAACTCGTGATGGTCTGGGAGATGAGTTTATTGTTCGCAGTCTTGACCGTGTTCAGGTTGTAAATGTTAATACACCAATTCGTCTTTATGAACTTCTTGCATTAAGGGAAGGGGCCTCTCAGAAACTTATTGATTATGTAGAAAAATGGGAATCAACAATGAAGCTTTTTGAATCAGGTGAATATAAAAAAGCTCTGGATGGATTTAAAGAAATGAGCAGGGAAGACCCAGGTGATCTTGTTGCAAAATATTACGCCAAGTTGATTGAAGACTACTTCTTAAAAGGCAAATATCCTACAGAAAAAGACGACGCCGGTGTTGCCTTTAACCCGGAAAACCCGTCCGGCATGAATCCAGACTGGATAGGAACTCCATTTGAAATAAAAGGAACCTTTAGACTTTTGAGCAAATAAATTATTAATAATTAAATTATAAAATAGAAAATAAACCACCCCAAAGTTGAATAATTCTAATGTAAAAAAAATCCCCCAAAGTTGCGTATTAACTGCCAGCTCCGGGGGATTTTTTGTTTTGATTTTTTGCTATTGAATCTGAATGTTTGTGATGTAACAGCCAGCGTCTTTAAATTCTTTGATTGTTTCGATTCTTCCTTTCCAGTATGTTGCTTCACTTTTTGTTGAATATGGGCCAACTCTCAATCTGTAGTATAAAGTTCCCTTTGTATCTTTGTAAGTGAAAATCTCACATGGAATTTTCTGCTCGTCAAGGAGTTCACGGCTGTTATCTGCATGCTGTTTTGAAGAATAGCTGGCAACTTGTACCCAATACTGTGTAATTGCAGGAGTAGAAGTTGTTGCAGGTTTACTTGTTGCAGTTGGTTTGCTTGCAGCATGTTTACTTGTAGCAGTTGTTTTTGTAGTTGAAGTTGAAGTTGATTTTGTTGCGGCAGGTTTTGAAGTTGTGGCAACAGGTTTTGATTCAACTTTTGGAGATTCAACTTTATAACTTTCTGTAGAAGGAGCAGGACTTGGTGGAAGCACTTTGTCCATCTGTGCCTGAGCAAATGAATTTTCTGCAATTACATTTGATGCAGGTCTTGAAGTAACAGGGTTCAGGTCAATAGTTGTTTCTCCTGTGTAAATAGAAGCATCCCCGGTAATAACTGTAACGTTTTCTGTATTTATTGTAGTTTCACCAGATGGAATATCAGATGGTTTTGGATCAAGGTAAACCCCAGGATCAAATTCTTCATTTGTAACAAGCTGCCCATTGTTATCTTGTGACGGAGGATTCTGTTCTGCTGGTTTTGAACTTGGTGGTGCAAAGAACATGGTGTTGTCTTGAGCAATATTACTGTTTGCTTCCTTCTTTGCATCGGCACCAGAAATTAAAATTGCAGCACCTATCACTACCAAAAGAAAAACACCTGTAGCAATGGAAATCCAAACTGTCTTTTTAATATCCATAATTTATTCCCCTCAGATAAATTCAGTTAAAAACCGGACACAAGCTTCTGTATTTTTTTCTGGAGCTGTTGAAAATTTCCGGTATTCCATACTCTTACAATATCGGCATTTGATTTTTTATATTTAGTAAAAAGATGTTTTTGATTGGAAAATCTTTGAAGAATTTGTTTAGGTTTCATTCCGTCACGCTTTTTTGCTCTAAAAAACCGCTGTAAAACCGGAGCATCAATAAAAATCACTTTGTCCATCTGTTTGATAAGATCAACTTTGTATAAAACTGTAGCATTTATTACAACATTTTTGCCAAGCTTTGTGTGATAGTCAATAAATTCTTTTAAAATTCTGGTAACTTCCGGGTAAACAATGTTTTCCTGTGTCTGCACAAGTTTTGGGTCTTCAAAAATAATGGATCCCACATTGCGGCGGTTTACAGTTCCGTCGGAGTTGAGGAGAGAAATGTTTTTCTGTTGTGCAATTTTCCCGAATGCCTGGCAAATCAAATCTTTTGAATTTTCAACTGCCTGGTGAACTGTAATGTCTGCATCAATTGAAACAAATCCCAGTTCTTCAAGAATTTCACATGCGGCATTTTTACCGGCTGCCATTGGACCTGTTACGCAGACTATCAATGGAATTCTCCCCAGGAATGCCCGTATTCAACACTAACTTTTAAAGGAACATTAAGTTTTACAGTATTTTCCATTTTGTCTGTAATCAATTTAATAGTTTCTTCTATTATATTAGGATCATCGGGACACTGGAAAATCAATTCATCGTGAACCTGCAGAATCATTTTTGCCGGGCTGTTAGTTTCTTTTAGTGCGTTGAATGTAGAAATCATTGCCAGTTTTACAATATCGGCGGCACTTCCCTGAACCGGTGTGTTTAATGCTTCTCTTTCTGCAGACTGAACAATGCGACCGTTATTGCTTGTAATTCCTTGGATGTATCTTCGGCGTCCCATAAATGTTTCTACATAACCGGTTTCTTTTGCATCTGCAATTGTCTGGTCCCTGTATTTTTTTATCTGAGCATAATTTGCAAAATAACTTTCAATAAACTGGCTGGCCTGAGTTCTGGAAATTTCAAGATCTTTGGCAAGAGAGAAGGCTCCTTTTCCGTACATTAAACCAAAGTTGATTGCTTTTGCAGTGCGTCTCATTTGTGGAGTTACTTCTTCCGGTTTTACTCCATAAATAAGGGCGGCTGTACTTTTGTGAATGTCCTGACCGTTTTTAAAAGCTTCTGACATATTTTTATCACCAGACAAGTGGCTTAAAACAACAAGTTCAATTTGGGCATAATCGGCACTGATGAATACATACCCTTCTGGAGCCGTAAAAGCACTTCTGATTCTGCGTCCTTCTTGGTCTCTTACTGGAATGTTCTGCAGGTTAGGGTCACGGCTGCTTAATCTTCCGGTGGCTGTTCCTGTCTGCATAAAGCTGGTGTGCACAATATCATTTTTGTCTGCTTTTTCTGGAATAGGTTCAACGTAAGTACTTCTGAGTTTTGTAAGTCCCCGGTATTCAAGAATCAGTGGAACAAGTGGATCGTAAGAAGCCAGCAGCTCTAGTGTTTCTTCGTTTGTGCTGTAACTTGACTGTGTCTTTTTTATTCCTTGAGTTGGAAGCTGACGTTCAATAAATAAAATGTCAGACAATTGCTTTGGACTTGCAATTTTAAATTCGTGGCCAACTGTCTGGTAAATCTGCTGTTCCAGTTCAGAAATTTTTGAATCTAATTCAATTTTGTATTCTTCAAATAAATGTCTGTCTATGTGAATGCCTTCTTCTTCCATTGAAGTAATTACTTTAAGCACAGGCATTTCTATATTCCAGAAAATATCTTCAAGGTTTGATGATTTTAACAGAGGATTGTAAAAATTGTAAAGTTTAAGAGTAAAATCACTGTCTTCGGCGCCGTAAGGGAATGCAGTTTCCAGTGGAAGGTCTGCAAAAGTTTGTCCTTCTTTTACGATTGAATCAAATTCAACTCCCTTAAGCCCCAGTTTGCGCTCTCCTAATCCTTCGAGTGTGTAGGAGCCTTTTTCTCTAAGGTCAGGTTCCAGAAGCCAGGCCGCAATCATTGTGTCAAAAATTCTGCAGGTGATTTCCTGGTTAAAACCATTTGAATGAAGCACCTTTAAATCGAATTTTGCATTGTGCAGAACAACAGTCATTTCTGGGTTGCAGAGAATTCTTTTTAGTTCTTCAAAACAAGTTGATTTTGAAATTGTTTTTGGAGCAAACATTTCTCCGGGCAAAATCACTGGAACATAAACTGCACTGCCTTCCTGATAGCTTAAACTGAATCCTGCAAGTCTTGCTGTCTGGGTGTCAAGTCCGGTTGTTTCTGTGTCAAAGGCGCATATTTTTTGAGGACTCTGGAGAATCTGAGTAACAAAATCCTGAAGCTCAGTTTCGTTGGTAATTGGTCTGTAATTTCCTGTATTCTGTTTTACATTTTCCGGAGCAATATTGATTATTTCTGGACGATTAAAAATTTGATGTGGTTTTGATTGATTCTTTGTGTTTGAATTTTCTGTGCTTTGTGTTGAATCTGCATCAATGGAAATTCCTCCCATCTTTGCATAATCTTTTGCATCTTTTTCTGCACCGTAAAATTTTAATTTTTCTACTACGGCGGCGTAATTTAAATTGTCTGTTTTAAAATCTTCAAAATTTATTTCTACTGGAACATCGTCTTTGAGAGTTATCAGTTCTTTTGAGAAAAATGCATTTTCTTTGTCGTTTCTGATTTTTTCGCCCAGAGCACCTTTAATTTCCTGATCATGCTGGTAAATGTTTTCCAAAGTTCCATATTCTTTTATGAGTTTAACTGCTGTTTTGTCACCAACGCCTTTAACGCCAGGAACATTGTCTGCTGCATCCCCGGTAAGTGAAAGTAAATCAAGAAGGCTTTCAGGTGGAACTCCCCATTCTTGGGTAACTTCTTCAACTCCGCTTACAATCCATCCGCCGTTTGCTTTATCTGGTTTCATAATCTGGCAATGGTTGTCTACAAGCTGCATAAGGTCTTTGTCGCCGCTTAAAATTCGTATCTGTTTATTTTCCTGAAGGCATTTTTTTGAAACAGTTGCAATTACATCGTCTGCTTCAAAACCGTCTTTCTGCAAAATTGGAATTCCAAAAGAAGATAAAATGTCTTCTATCCATGGAACCTGAGCGTGAAGGTCTTCTGGAGTTTTTGCACGGTTTGCTTTGTATTGCGGATATCGCTGGTGGCGGAATGTTGGTGTTCTGGAGTCAAAAGCCGCCGCAAGATATTTTGGTTTGTATTTAGAAATAAGGGCCAGCAGGTTTTTAAAGAAAATTACAACTGCACTGATGTTCTGGTTATCTTTATTTACAAGGGGGTGAGAAAAAAGTGCATAATAAGCCCGGTAAATAAGTCCATAAGAATCAAGAATATAAATAGTATCTTTAGTGTCGTCCATGTTGAATAATATATCATTTTTTTATTTTAAAGTCAGTTGGTGGTTACCATCCCCCTTACCCCGGATTAGAATGGGACCCTTGGGCCGTGCAGAGCACCGGGGCGGATAGCCTGAGCCATGGAAAATTGATTTATGCATTAATTTGAATTATAGAACCAAGGTTAGCGTCAGAAGCATAGATTGAGCGTTTTCCAAAATATGGATTTTTCATTTCATTTATCTGCTGTTTGATTTCTACAATGTGCAGTTTAAGAAGATTTCTGTTTTTTTCATTTTGAATCAGTACCTGTGACTGCAATTTTGCCAGATCTTCCTTTAGATTTTGAACAGGAATTGCATCTTTTAGATTGTAGCTTGCAGCTTTTGATGTCTGGTAAAGTTTTTCCATAGGAGCAATTACTTTCTGCAAGCTTCCAATATTTTCTATTATGTTTGCTTCAAGTTCTGTGTGGGCAATTATTGCATCGGCGTCTTGGGCTGCAATTTTTGCTTCCTGTTTTTCCAGGACGTTCAAGTATTCCTGAAATTTTGCACGTTGTTTTTCAAGAAGTGAACGGAATCGTTTTAAAATTGCTACTCGTTCGTCAAGCTCTGCCTGTGATAACTGTAACTCTGCCATGTTTCCCTCCTAACCCGTAATGTTAAGTGCTGGTCTGTCTTGTGAAGTCGGGGCTGTTGTATTTGCTGTGCTGTTTGCTGCCTGAATCCAACTGTCTCTAAGCTGGCACATCATGTCGTATATAAATAAAATTTTCTGTTTATTGTGGTGAATGTTTGCATCCATCAATTCTCTGTTAAAATAAACATAAAGGCTCATTAAATTCTGTGCAATTTCTCCGCCTTTTTCCATGTCCAGACTTACTTGAAGTTCGGTAATAATGTCCTGGGCTTTCTGAAGGCTCTGTCCAAGTGATTCAATGAATCTTGGTTCAATAGTGTTGTTTGGTTTTAGATAATTTGCTGCTTTTTCCAGCTGTCTGCAGGCTTCTTCGTAAAGCATAACAACTAACTGTCCCTGGCTTGCTGTCTTTACACCTGTCTGGCGGTATGCGTTATATCCCTGGTTAATCATGTACATCCCCTTGAGTTTGTTACTGAATTCCTTTTGCCGGCAAAAACTCTCTTCTAAAGTTTCGGCATTTTTAGAATTACGGTTTAATGTTTTTTTTTATAATGTGAAATCTGTCCACAGAAATCTGTCGACACTTGGCAATTTTTTTAGTATATTATAAGCATGAGTGATGAACATAATAACGATAATTTAAACGATAATTTAAACGATGATAACGACTTTTTTAGATTTTCAATGGACCCAGAAAACAAAAAGAACGGTAACAACAAAAACGGTGGCAAAAAGAAACGGAAATTTCCTATTTTTACACTATTGCTGTTTATTTTCCTTGGGCTGCTTATTGTAGATCTTTTTCAGTCAAAGAAACAGGATAATCTGATTGATTTTTCTGATTTTAAAGCAAAGATAAGTTCCGGCGAAATTGTCCGTGTAGAATTAGGGGAAACTTATTTTACAGGGTACGGTCCTGCCAGTGCCGCATTGTTTGACCAGCAGTTAAATACTGATCAGAATGCAGTTCCAACCGGGCCTAATACTCCTAGAGGAATTTTTAAACTTCTGGAAAAGGTTCAGGTTCCAGATGATGTTTACCGCACAACTGGTGTGCTGATGAATTCTTTTGTGGACCTGCTTGATGCCAATGGTGTTAAGTATAAATTTGTTACAAAAAGCAATAATTATTTAATTCAGCTTCTTATTAATTTAATTATTCCATTTGGCTTGATTTTCCTGATGTATTTCTTTGTGTTCAGAAGAATGGGCGGCGGAATGGGCGGCAGTGTTTTTGGCATGGGCAGCTCAAAAAGCAAGGCTGTTGATGAAGGCAAAGTTAAAACAAGATTTGACGATGTAGCCGGAGTTGATGAAGCAAAAGAAGAGTTGATGGAGGTTGTTGATTTCCTTAAAACTCCAAAAAAATACACAGAAATTGGTGGTAAAATTCCAAAAGGTGTTCTCCTTGTAGGACCACCTGGAACTGGTAAAACTCTGCTTGCAAGAGCTGTTGCTGGAGAAGCCGGCGTTCCTTTCTTTAGAATCAGCGGTTCTGATTTTGTTGAAATGTTTGTTGGTGTTGGTGCCAGCCGGGTTCGTGATTTGTTTAAACAGGCCAGAGAAAAAGCTCCGTGTATTATTTTTATTGACGAACTTGATGCCATCGGTAAAAGCCGTGTTAACAACATGGGCGGAAACGATGAACGTGAACAGACTCTTAACCAGCTCCTTGTAGAAATGGATGGTTTTGATAACGAGAAAGGACTTATTATTCTTGCTGCCACAAACCGCCCGGATATTCTTGATCCAGCACTTTTGCGCCCGGGACGTTTTGACAGACAGGTTGTTGTTGACAAGCCTGATGTTAAAGGCAGGGAAGCGATTTTAAGAATTCATGCAAAGAATGTAAAACTTGACGAAAGTGTAAACTTTGAAAACCTTGCCCACGCAACCAGTGGATTTGCCGGTGCAGATTTAGCAAATATCGTAAATGAAGCGGCTCTTCTGGCAGTTCGCAACGGGCGAAAATTTGTTAGCGCTCAGGATTTTGATGAAGCAATTGAAAAAACAATTGTTGGTTTGCAGAAAAAAAGTCGTGTAGTAAAAGAAACTGAACGCAAAATTGTAGCATATCACGAAACTGGACATGCCCTTGTTGCAGTTTTTACTCCTGGCAGTGACCCTGTTCATAAAATCAGCATTATACCTCGTGGAATGGGTGCTCTCGGGTACACATTGCAGAGAAGTCAGGATGAAAGCTTCCTTAAAAATTTCGATGAACTTTTAGGAGAAGTTGATGTGTTGCTTGGGGGAAGAGCAGCAGAACAGATTGCACTTGGGCAGATTAGTACAGGTGCTTCAAATGATATTAGTCGCGCAACAGATGTAATTAAAAGCATGATTTGTAATTACGGTATGAGTGAAAAATTCAAAAACATGACTTTGGGTAAGCGTGGCGGTTATGCCGGTGGTGAACCTGAACTTGTTAGAGAATTTAGTGAAGAAACTCAGAAATATATTGATGATGAAATTGCAAGAATGATGGCAGTTGAATACGATAAAGTTCTAAAGCTTCTTAAAACTCATAAGGGACTTCTGGAATCTATTACTCAGAAACTTCTGGAAAAAGAAATAATGGAAGGTGATGAATTCCAGGAAATGGTAAAAGCAGAAAAACCTGTAAAGAAAAATTCTGGCACTGCAAAAAAATCCACAGTTGCAAAGAAAAGCACTGACAAGAAGAAAACTACAGACAATTTAATGCGGGGAGATTATTATGTTTGAAGTAAGAGTTGAAGCTGATTTCTGTGCAGCACATTTTTTGCAGAATTATCACGGGAAGTGTGAAAACTTGCATGGGCATAATTATAAGGTTTATGCTCATGTAAAAGGATCTTCTTTAAATGAAGGAGGAATTCTTTTTGATTTTTCCGATTTTAAGAAGGCTCTTAGACAGGTTTGTGATTCAATTGACCATACAAATCTCAATGATATTGCAGATTTCTATCAGAATCCAAGTGCAGAACGTATTGCAATGTATATTTTTAATAAGCTTCTTGAACAGGTTCCTGCTCTAAAAAAAGTAGAAAATTCCAGAAAGCCTTATCTTTTTGCAGTTGATGTATATGAAACTGCAACAAGCCGGGCACGGTATATTGCAGATTTATAATCTGTGATTACAATTTTGAACTACTTACAGAAATAAGAAGGGGATGTCCATAAAGTATCTGCACTATATCTAGGGCTATAGATTCTGAAACAGGAAGCAGGGCAAATGTATCTTCTGTAACAGTTCCATCATAATGGTCTGTTCTATAAAAAACAATTACAAAAACAATTATAAAAACAATTACAATCTTACAGGAATATCAAGGCTATTTAAATTTTCCTTAATTCCTTTAACTGTGTAATCTCCGCTGTGAACCATAGAGGCAATAAGTGCGGCATCGGCTTTACCGTTTGTTAAAACTTCTGCAAGATGAGCTGGAGTTCCGCCTCCCCCTGAAGCAATAACTGGAACGTTCACATTTTCGCTGATCAGTTTTGTAATTGTAAGTTCGTAACCGTTTCTTGTGCCGTCTGCATCAATTGAATTCAACACGATTTCTCCGGCTCCAAGACTTACAGCTTTTTTTGCCCAGTCAAGTGCATCCAATTCTGTGGCAACTCTTCCGCCATTTATAAAAACTCTGTATCCGCTTGGCATTAAAGAGTCTTTTGCTGCATCCATTCCCAGAACAATGCACTGGTTTCCAAACACTTTTGCACCTTCTTTTATAAGTTCCGGATTTTTAACGGCCTGGCTGTTAAGAGACACTTTTTCTGCTCCTGCCAGAATTGTGGAACGGATATCATCTATTGTTGAAATTCCTCCCCCAACACAGAAAGGAATAAAAACTTTGCTGGCCACATTGGAAATTAATTCAAGAATTGGACCTCTTCCACGGGCGCTGGCCATAATATCGTAAAATACAAGCTCATCAACACCCTGGTCATAATACATTTTTGCCATTTCTACAGGGTCGCCAATATCAATATTATTCTGAAACTTTACACCTTTTGTAGTTCTTCCGTCTTTTACGTCAAGGCAAACAATAATTCTTTTTTTAAGCATCTTCACCCTCCGCAAAATTTTTTAAAATCTGCAGACCAAATTTTCCGCTTTTTTCCGGGTGAAACTGGAATGCAGTTATGTTGTCTTTTTCTACACATGCAGGAACCATTGCTCCGTACATTGTATAAGCTTTGATAATGCTTGGATCCTGTGGCTGTATTACGTAGGAGTGAACAAAATAAAAATCAGTTGATTCAGGAACTCCATTTAAAAGCTTTGAAGAACCGTTGAGATAAGAAATATCATTCCAGCCGATTTGAGGAACTTTTAAATTATTGTATAGCATTGCCCGTTCTTTGTGCTCATTTTCATCTGGAAATCTGCTTTCCCAAACTTTGGAAAAATGTCTGATTGAACCTTTTAGAAGTCCCAGACATTGAGTGTTGCCTTCTTCGGAATAATCAAAAATAATCTGACTTCCAAGACAAATTCCCATAAGTTTTTTTCCTTCCGCAACACTGTCTTTAATAAATGAGTCAAAACCAGTTTTTTTAAGCTGATCCATGGCGTAGGATGCTTCCCCAACTCCTGGAAAAATCAACTTGCTGCAATTTTTTAATTCTGCAGGATTTTTTGAAAGAATGTATTGAGCACCAATTGCTGTTAATGACCGTTCCAGACTTTTAATATTCCCTGCGTTATAATCAATGATACCAAGCATAATTCAATTTTAATGAATTGCCCCTCTAAAGTCAAATATAAACTTTGCCGAAAATTATTAGTATGAAATTCAAGGAATTGGTTTATTTGTGCCGTGATGTTCTTCTTGACTGGAGAGTTATTGTAATTACTGTTGCAATGATTCTTTATGTTGTAATCGTCCGATACGTTATAAAATATAAGAAAAAGCCTCCTAAACTTAGAAAACAGCATTCTGTTATTCAAAATCCCGTCTCAGCAGGCAAAACAGATGCTTCAGAGCAGGAATCAGGCGGTGAAGAAGACTCTGGGGAAGAGTAGTAATTTTTACCTTGATTTCTTCTATGAATTTATAAATCCGGTTTTCTGCGGAAGTTAATGCAACCCATTTGCTTGTGTAGAAAAAATCCTGAATTTTTTTGTTCCCTGCTATTCTTGCGTCAAGCTTATTGTGGAACGGGAAAATGCACTTTCTGATGAACCGGCCTAAAATCAACTGCTCAATAACTTCTTTTACGTTGTGGTGATCCCAGACATTCATGCCCAGTTTCTCTTTTGATTTTTTATTCAATATTTTTTCTGCTTCCAGTGCCAGTTCAAGTTGATTGTACATTTTCTTGTGGTGTCGTACATAATTCCAGATGAGTTTTCCGTCTTCTGCAAAAGGGGCTGCTTTACCTGTTCTGCAAACATCGCAGCCACTGCAAACTGCCTGTTCTCCCCCTAAAGCGTCAAGTAAAATCTGGCGGCGGCATGTTGAACTTTCTGCAAATTTTGCCATCACTTTTCCCCTGGAATTTTCTTCCATTTGGCGGAAAGCAAAGGAATCGCTGGGGCTCCACAAAAGATATGCTTCTGCCACGCTTCCGTCTCTCCCTCCACGGCCTGCTTCTTGAATGTAACTTTCTGCTGTTGGAGACGGTTCAAGGTGAATTACTGTATGAATGTCTTTTTTGTCAACCCCCATTCCAAAGGCACAGGTGCAGCATAAAATTCCGTCTTCTTTTGGGTAGAACCATTTTTCGGTATCAGTTTTTTCTTCTCTTGTTAATCCTGCGTGATAAAATTTTACTATGTCCGGTCCCAGATAAAACGAAAGCTCTCTTGCCATGTCTTCGCTTTTGTCTCTTGTTCCGCAAAAAATAATTAAAGGTTTTGGCAGTGTTAATGCAAGCTCAAAGGCTTTTCTTTTTTTTGAGAAACAGTTGATTACATTGTAGTGAATGTTTGGTCTGTCACTGTCGCTTCTAACAAGGTGAGCTTCTCCATCAAATAAAACTTCAGAAATTCTTTGCAATACTTCAGGACTGGCGGTGGCGGTGAAGGCTGTTATTGTTTTTACTTTTAAATCCTTTATGATTTTTCCCAGTGTAAGATATGCGGGTCTGAAGCTGTCTCCCCATTCAGAAACACAGTGGGCTTCGTCAATTGCAATGTGTTTTATTCCTGTGGCGGCAAGCTTTTCTACCAGTTCTGGATTTTGTAAAACTTCGGGGTTTGCAAGAATTATTTTTGGTGCAGTTGATTTTATACTTTTGTCTGGTGATTTCCATTTTTCTAGTAATTTAAAATTTTCTTCTCTTTCTGTTGAATTTTGACCGCCTTTAAAAATAACACTTAGAAGTCCACCTTGGTCCATTCGCCGTTTCTGGTCACTCATTAAAGCTAAAAGCGGGTAGAGCACAAGAGTTGGTCCGTCTAAAATAAGGGCAGGAGTAAGGAAACATAATGATTTTCCCGCTCCAGTTGGTAAAAGAACAATTTGTTTGCCGGCACATTCAATATCTGTTTTTTCTTCCTCCGATTTTGATTCAATATTTTTTAAATCTTCAACACTGTCCAGAATATTTGCAATTACAAGCCGCTGCCAGGGAAAAAGATAATCAATATGGAACGCCTCCTGAGCTGCCTTAAGAACATAATCATCTGTTATAAAATTGTCTGCAGTAATTTTTTCCATCAGTTTCTCCCATAAAAAGTCAAGAAGATTGTTTCAACAATCGATTGGCTTGTTGTTATTTAATTATTGACAGATTTTTTTTATTTTAAGCCAATAGTTTTTTGCCAATGGTGATGGCGTGTGGAAAAAAGTGTCATTCCGCCCCCCACACTGTCATTCCGGCCCCCCACACTGTCATTCCGGCCCCCACATTGTCATTCCGGACCTGATCCGGAATCTCAAACGTTATTAAATGCAAAAATAATAAAAGTTGCAAAAAAAATAATTTTATACCATAATATTAATAATGGAAAATAAATATACTGCATCTTTAATTGGCTGTGGACGAATCGGGTATTCTTTGGGTCTGGATAAAAAACGTGAATACAATGGCCATGCTGGATAATAATCGAATCTTGTTGATTGCCGGAGTAGACACTGATTCTACTACTTTGCAGAAATGGCATGATGCAAATAAAAAATGTATTGTTTACAGTTCCAGCGCAAATCTTTATGCACGCCAGCATTCCGATATTATTGTTATTGCTGTAAATGAAAAATCTCATCTTAAAGAAACACTGGATGCCATTCAGGCAAAACCAAAGTTGATTATTCTGGAAAAGCCTGTTGCCTTGAATTCAATAGAAGCCAAGTTAATAAAAGATTCTGCTACCCGTGACAATATTCCCATTATTGTAAATCACGAGCGGCGTTTTGCAGATGATTATAATAAAGCAAAAAGCTTGATGAATAAAATCGGGACAATTACAAGTATCCGCGGAAGTCTTCACTCTGGAATGAAAGTTTATTCACCAAGGGAAGAACTAACTGGTTTTTACAGCCTGCTCCACGACGGAACTCATTTAATCGACATAATTTTATTTTTGCTTGAAGATAATGCAGGTGATTCTGGTTCAATTTTGTCTTTGTCTGCTGTAACTGGAATTAAAAAAGATGAAAAGGGCGAAGTCAGGAATTTGAATGCCCATTTTTCCTGTTCTAAGT
Source organism: Treponema sp. (assembly GCA_016296205.1). Classification (GTDB taxonomy): domain Bacteria; phylum Spirochaetota; class Spirochaetia; order Treponematales; family Treponemataceae; genus Treponema_D. The sequence goes on from JAEDJS010000005.1 coordinate 36,223, forward strand.
GCAGTGATGTTTCTATTCAAATTAACGGCGAAAGTAAATTTTTTGGTTTTGAAGTTGATATTACAGGAACAGAAGGCCGAATTTTAATTGGAAACGGAATCTTCAGATTGTTTGTAAAAGAAGAAAGTAAACTGTATTCAAATTTTTATTCCCTGGAAGAAGACAAATCGGTTAAAGGTCCAAAACATTCTGGTTATTTTTCTAATATGTATAAAAATGCAGTTGAATTTCTTGACGGTAAAGCGGAATTAAAATCAACTTTGCAAACAGGAATGAACACTCTTGCAATAATAGACAGAATCAAGGAACGATTGCATTAATGGGACAGCCAAGAATTTTTTCTATAATCGATAAAGTATGTTTTGATTATAATTTAATAGAAGACGGCGACAGAATTCTAGTTGGTGCCAGCGGTGGAAAAGACAGTACACTTTTAATCAATTATTTAAGTCAGAGAAAAAAGCGTCCTAATGCTCATTTTGAATTTTCCTGTCTCCACATTCACACTGAATTTGCTTCTCCCTTTGATAAAGATCTGGAACAGTTGTTTAATTCCTGGAATGCGGATTTAAGGTTTTTTGAAATTGATGTTCAGGATCGTCTCAAAGAAGGCAAAAAAATGAGCTGTTACTGGTGTTCAACTCAGAGGCGCAAAGAACTCAGGGAATATGCAATCAAAAACGGTTATAATAAAATCGCACTTGGACACCACCTGGATGATGTTCTGGAAACCCTTTTGATGAATCAGATGCAGAAAGGTGTGTTGAGTACAATGCCTCCAAAGCTCAAGTTTGATAAATTTCCAGTTACAATTATCCGGCCCCTTTATTATGCTGATGAAAAAACAATTATAGATTATGCCAATCAGAACAAGTGGAAACGTTTTACATGCACTTGTAATTATCAGGAAAATTCAACTCGTAAAGAAGCCCGTAAAAGAATTCAACTTTTAACAGATGGAGATTACAGGCTTAAAACACAAATGCTCCAGTCAATCAAAAAACAGAACATAATTACCGATTATTTGCCATAAATTTTAAATCTTTTGGGTTAAAAATCAACTTTCTGTGACTATATTAATATGATGATTAATATTAATATGATAATTAATAGCGGAAAGGTGAAGTTTTGAGCATTTTGAATTTTATTTTGATTTTTTTTCGTAAAATCACTTCTTATATTTTTGGCCAGGAAACATGTCTTTGCTGCGGCAGGAATTCTCTTCATCTGCCAGTTTGCCCAGAATGCAGTAAAAAATATTTAAATTCCAGCGGTTATTCAAGGTGCAGTCTGTGTGGAAAAATTCTTATAAGCGAAATTGAATTGTGCACGGAATGCAGAATGATTAAGGAACAGCAGAAGGAAGGCCAGAAAAACAGGTTTAATAGTCTTGATAAAATTCTGCCGTTATTCAGTTACCGTTTGTGGACAAAAAAATTGCTTTTTTCCTGGAAGCTGTCTGGAAGGCGTCAGATGAGTTTTGTTTTTGCCCGGAAAATCTCCCATGGAATTAATCAGCTTGAGCAGTCCTGTAATACGACTTTTTCCGATATTACAATTGTTCCGGTGCCTCCACGACCTAAAAAAATACGCAAAAAAGGCTGGGATCAAATTGATGAGCTTTGTAATATTCTGCAAAAAGACTATCATTTTACTGTAGAAAAATGTCTCCAGAGGTTTTCTGTTGTTGAGCAGAAAAAACTTAATAAAGAACAGCGGATTTCCGGGGCTCAGAAAGGATATGGTCTTAAAGCTCAGTATTTTTCTACTTCACCTCCCCAAACTGTTATTCTTGTAGATGATGTTATGACAACCGGTGTTACTATGTCTCTTTGTGCTAAAATTCTAAAGCGTTGGGGAGTTAAAAAAGTATATGGAATTACACTTTTTATAGTAGACTGATATTGCCTAAATGGAGAATTTGGTTGTTTTTTGTGATGGAATGCTATATAATGTAAAGGATAAATTATTTGTTTATGGAGAACTTTATGGCAGCAGATAATTCACAGTTTCAGCTTGTATCCTTTAGGCTGGGAAATGAACTTTACGGCATTAATATTATGGATGTAAAAGAAATTGTAAAGACTCAGGAAGTTCGTTCAATTCCCAATGCTCCTTTTTATATTGAAGGTATTATTAATCTCCGTGGTGAAATTATTCCGATTATTAATCTGCATAAAAGATTCCAGATACAGAAGGTAGAAGCTTCTGCTGATGAAGTTGATGAAGGTGGATTTATTATTATTCAGCTGGCAGGAAAAAAGGTTGGCATTATTATTGATCACATTGTTCGTGTTGTTACTGTAGAAAAAGCCGACGTAAAAGAACCTCCTCAGATGCTTTCTGGTATTGGTACTGAATATATTCAGGGGGTTTACCGTACAGAACAGGAATATCTTGTAATTCTTGATACAAATAAACTTTTTGATGCTAAGGAATTGCAGAAGGTTTTGGGTAATTAATCCCGCCGTAAAACAAAAAATTAAGGAATTAAAAAATGATTCAGGTATACAGTTCAACAATCCGCAGAAAAGAAATGGAAGCCGTGCTTACATGCATGGTGGACGAAAAAATTGGTCCGGGAGAAATGAATGCAAAACTTGTACAGCTGGTAAAAGAGTATACTGATTGTGACGGGGCTGTTGCTTTCAGAAGTCCATCTATTGCGTTGGAATATGCATTAAAAGCATTGGATGTTCCAGCAGGAAGTGGTATTGTTCTAAGCGCTCTTGCTCCAGCTTATCAGGTTATAACAATAGAAAAATTAGGATATAAAGCCGTAATTCTTGATGTTAATGAAGAAACAGGTGCTTTTTCTGCAGAAGATGCGGCACTGGCAGTTAATAACGAAGGTGGCCGGGTAATTATTCTTCCGGAAACAATGGGAATCCTTCCCGACATTAAAGCTTTCCAGGCAATTGGTGTTCCTCTTATTGAAGACATTTCTCAGAGTGCATTAAGTTATTATCCATTTGACGAAACCGATGAATATCTTAAGAAAAAGTATTCAAAGCCTCAGGTAGATAAAGATGGAAATCCTGTTGAACCAAAAGGCAGACGAGCCGGAATGTACGGAGTTTTTGCTCTTATGGGAATGGAAGAAAATGACATCATTACAAGTGGTGGTGGCGCAGTTTTAATGGCTTTTCAGAGAAAAGACTGGAGTGCTCTTAAACATCTTACAGATGCTGCTCCAAGTACAGACATTCTTCCTGATATGAACAGTGCACTTGCATTTGTGGAAATAAAAGAATTTGCAAGGAACGAAAAAGTCCGCCGTGAAATTTTTGAACTTTATAACCGTGCTATTATGAGCGGAAGGCATAAGACTTTTGTAAGACCAGACGGTGATCTTTCTACAGTATGTCTTTTCCCTCTTGTATTAAATTCCGGATTTAAAGATGCAAAAGCTTATGCGGCTAAGAAAAATATAGAAGTAAGACACGCTTTTGAAAATTCAATTGTTGCAATGCGTCAGGAAGAACTGCAGAGCTCATGTATCTGCGCTAATTCACTTTTGCTTCGCTGTGCCTTATTCCCTCTTTATCCGAGATTAGGACGCAAAGAAACAGAAATTATTGTAAAAGTTCTGTCTTCTATGCTTTGATAATATGAGAAACTGTCTGATTATTGTAAATACATTTAAAACAGAAGCCTCACCTCTTGGAACAGAAGTTAAATTGTTTCTGCAGGGCAGAGGAATTCAATGTACTGTTTTTTCGTATGACGGATCAGCTGTGGAACCACCAACCGGTTATTTTGATTTTGTAGTAACTCTTGGCGGCGACGGAACTGTTTTGTTTGCGGTCAGATTTTGTGCTCCAAAACATATTCCGATTTTTTCTGTTAATCTTGGTAATTTTGGTTTTATTGCCGGTGTAGAAAAAGATTGCTGGAAACAGGAGCTTACCGATTATATTGAAGGCAAGATGGCTGTTCAAAAACGTTCTCTGCTTACTGCTGCAGTTGAGCGAAACGGTCGCCAGATGTTTACTGCTCTTGCTCTTAATGACATTGTAGTTTCTGCAAAAATGGCGGTTCATCTTGTGAATATTGATGTCTGCTATAATGATGCTCCTTTGGGGAAGTTTAAAAGTGACGGAATAATTGTTTCTACTTCAACTGGATCAACAGCATATTCAGCAGCTTGTGGCGGTCCCATTGTGGCTCCTAGTGTTGATGCACTTATTCTTACACCCATGAATTCTTTTAGCCTTTCTTCACGACCTTTGGTTTTGGGTGGCGATGGAGTTCTTACAATGACTGTTCTGCCTAGCCGGGCAGGTCTTGCAGTTACAGCCGATGGACAAATTCCTTTTGAATTGAAGGAAGGCGATAAAATAAAAATCAACCTGGCAAAGGATATAAAAGCGGAACTTGTTTGCTCCAATGAAGGTCATTTTTTTGCGGCCCTCAGAAGTAAACTAAACTGGTCGGGAGGCCCTCATGCTTGAAGAACTTGATATTAAAGATTTTGCTCTTATTGATAAAGCTCACATAGATTTTAAAAAAGGTTTTACTGTTCTTAGTGGCGAAACAGGTGCTGGTAAAAGTATTCTTATTGGAAGTCTTGCATTTGTTCTTGGTGGTAAAGCTGGTCTTGAACAGATTAGAACTGGTGCCCACGAAGCAAGTGTAAGTGCTGTATTTTTAGTTGAATCAAAAGAAGCACTTGCCTGGCTTGATGAACATGGAATTGAACCGGAAGATGGTCGTATACTTCTTAGACGGGTTGTGCGGGATACCGGAAAAAGTTCCAGCTGGATTGGAAGTACTCCTGTTACAAGAGCAGACCTTCAGAGCTTTGCAGATTTTCTTGCGGATATTCACGGTCAGCATGAACAGCAGTCATTGATGAAGGTAACCGAACATCGCCGTTATCTTGATATTTATGCTGGAATTGTTGATGAAGTTGCAGCATTTACTTCTTATTATCAAAAGCTGGTAGAAAAACGTAAAGCTTTATCAGCGTTAAATACAAACGAAGCAGAACGCCGCAATCGAATAGAAATGCTTGGCTTTGCAGTAGATGAAATTTCCAGTGCAAAAATCAAGCCGGAAGAAGATGTGGAACTTGAAGCCGAAGAAAACAAGCTTTCATCCTACGAAAAATTATATGGTGACATTGACGAAATTACTCAGATTTTTTCCAGCGAGGGTTCCGGCATTATTCCATTGCTTAAACGTTTAAAAAATGTTGTTCCTCATGCGGCAATGTTTGATCAGAGCCTTGGAGAGTTGGACAGTCGTCTGCAAAGTTCTTTCTATGAACTGGATGATATTTCTGAAGAATTTAAAAACTATAAGAACAGTCTTGTTTTTGATCCTCAGCGGCTGGAAGAAGTTCAGAATCGTCTTGAATTGATTAATAAATTAAAGAAAAAATACTGCACTCTTGGAATTAATGCTACTTGTCGCGATATTATTGCTTACGGTGAACAGGCTCAGAAAGAACTGGAAAACCTTACTGGAAACGACGCCAATAGAGAGCTACTGGAAAAAGAAATTTCTGCTCTTGAAAAACAAGTTTATCTTGCCGCAAAAAAGATTCATGGCCAACGAGAAGCGGCCAGCAGCAGAATGAGCGCTCAAATCCAGGAAATATTAAAAAAACTTGGAATGCAGAGTGCAAAATTTTCTGTAAGACTTACAGAAAAACCGGGAGATGAAATTACACAGAAGTGCGGGCCTTATGGCATGGATGATATTGAATTCCTTATTGCTGCTAATGCAGGCAGCCCAATGTATGGACTTGCCAAAATTGCCAGCGGTGGTGAAATCAGCCGTGTAATGCTTGCTCTTAAAACAGTTCTTGCCGAAGGCGATAATACTGGAACTTTAGTATTTGATGAAATTGATACAGGTATTGGTGGAGAAGTTGCTGTAAGTGTTGGTGAACATATGAAAAAACTTGCTGCCAAAAAGCAGATTCTATGTATTACTCATCTGGCAAGTATTGCAGTTTATGCTCATAATCAACTTAAAATTCAGAAAGGTTCTGATGGAGATACAACAAGTACAAAAGTCTTTCCAATTACGGATAAAAGTCGCGTAGAAGAAATTGCACGCATGCTGTCTGGAGATGCCACAAGTCAGGCAAGTCTTGAACACGCCGCCAGTATGCTTCAAAAATTCGGAGGTGAATGATGGCTAAAATTACATCAGAAACAAGACAGGAATTTAAAATTAAAACCGAACCCTACAAGAACGCCATTGATGCAACTCTTAAAAAAGAAAAAGACATGGTGGCTCTTATGGCCCATGATAAAAGCGGTCTGGCCTATAAAAAGCTTTTGCTTTGTGAAGACATGGTTTATATTTCTACTCTCTACGTTGCCATTAACACAATCAGCGAGACAATGCTGGAAACAAAAAATCAGGATGCCCTTAACGAAGCCAGAAAAGTTTTGTATAAAGCAATCATTTATCTGGAAGATATTGTTACTAATGTTATTGACTGCCCTTATTCCGACCTTGAACCAAAGATTGCAGAAATTGCTAACACTCCTTTGGAAAAGCGTTATTATCTTTTGCGAAAAATTGGAATGGCCATTAAAATGGTTATTGATGGATTTGGTGAAAATTCAAAATGGAAATGGTCTTTTGTTGAACTCCAGGGACGATATGCTACAGTTTTTAAGAATATGCTCAATATGAAAGAGGTTGCAAAAGTATATTTTGATCCCCGGGACAGTCAGTATGAAATTGTTCTTCTTTTTGTAAGAATGATCAGAAAGCTTCTGGACCAGAGTGCCATGGGGTATCGTGACCGTTATGAATTAAGTACTCATCGCGTTGATGACATGCGTATGGCAATCAATTATCTTTTGGCTTTGCGCAGAATTGCGATTGTTCTTAACGATAAAGATGCTGCAGAAGAAATTAAGAAAAAGGCAATCGCCTGGAATGATAAAATGGATGCAGACCAGAAAGCAGGTAAAGCAAGTTGAAGAAGGAACTGGCTCTTAAAATTTTTGAAGCATTCTCAATTGAACGGTGGAATGATCTTGTACGTCCCTTTAGCGTTGTTGAAATGGATAAGGCTGCAGAAAAAATGGTGTTGGCCTACATTATTGGTAAATTTGAAGAAGAAAAAGGTGAAAAAATTGACTGGGAATGGATGATTTATGCCAGCCTTTTTGATCTTCTTAAAAAAATTGCTCTTTGCGACATAAAAAGTCCTGTTCAGCGTCTGATAAAAGAAAAATATCCAAAGGAATATATTCGCCTTAATGAATGGGTTTTGGAACAATACCGCCCGTTAATAGACGATAACGATTTGTATTCAATGTTCACTTTGTATATCGGGAAGACAAGTGGTTCAATTCCTTTTACAAGTATTCAGGAAAAAACCGCCAGAATTCTTAGGGCCGCTCATAAGTTTTCTACAAAACGGGAGCTGGATATGATAAGTCCTGTTAATGAAGCAGAAAGAATAGAAAATATCTGCAAGGAAGTTAACGGAGATTTGCAGCAGTTTCTTGATCTCCGGGGAATGCAGCTTCTTCTTACAAAACAGAAACCTTTTGAATTTTTGATGCGCATTGAACAGCTAAGATTTCAGACAAGATGGAATCAGACTCCCCGGGTTCCTGGTACCAGTGTGCTGGGGCATTGTTTTTTTGTTGCTGTAATCACTCTTCTGCTTAGCAGAGAAAGTGGAATAAAGATGAGTTCAAAGCGTCTGTTCAATAATTTTTTTAGCGGACTTTTTCATGATTTGCCGGAAAGTGTAACCCGTGATATTATTAGTCCGGTTAAGCAGGCAACAGATGACCTTCCTGCAATTGTAAAAAAAATAGAAGACCATATTGTTAGCGAAGAGCTTGTTCCCCTTATGGAAGATTTTTACCGGGATGAATTATTGTACTGGACAAGCGACGAATTTGAAAATCGAATTCAACTGGAAAACGGTAAAATTGAGCATAAAACTTTTGAAGAAATCAATAAGTTTTTTAACAGCGATAAATTTAATCCTGTAGATGGAAAACTTGTAAGAGTTGCAGATCATTTTTCTGCATTGATGGAAGCAGACCAGTCTATTCGTTACGGTATTACCAGCAGTCATTTGCGGGAAGGAAGGTTGAATCTTCTGAATGGTTATAAACAGGGAAATCTTATTAATGGCATTGACCCCTGGAATTTATTCCATTTGTTTGAATAATTCTGCAAAAAAACTAAACCTAAAATAATTTACTGCCGATGATTTAAAAGATATGAAGCACTTTTTTAAATTTCCGGTAGTTACAGTTTTTTTAATTTTCTCAGGCTTTATGGCTTCTGCAGATAATAAGCATACAGTTGTAAAAGGGGATACTCTCTATAACATTTCTAAGCGCAATAATATTACTGTCCAGGAATTGTGTGAGGCAAATCACATTACTCAGAATGATGTTTTAAAACTGGGGCAGGTTCTTGTTATTCCTTCAAAAGGTTCAGCAGTATCAGCAGGTTCATCAAGTTCAACTCCACCTGCATCAATTGTAAAAAAAACGGAACCATCTGTGCCTGAAACTCCGACAATAAGTGCTGCTCCGGATTATCGTGAATTTGATACTTACACTGTTCAGAAGGGAGACACTTTCTGGAGAATTTCAAAAATAAATGGTATTTCTGTTGATGATTTAAAAAAATTGAATAGCCTTACCGACGCAGATACTCTCAAGATTGGACAGAAATTAAAAATTCCAAAAAGCAAAGTAACCGGTACAGAAAAAATGCCGGATTTAAAAGAAAATGATCCAAGAAAATATACAAATAAAAAGGGCGATTCTAATCTTGTGTGGCCTGTTCAGAATCCAAAAGTTACTTATATTACAGGAAAAGTTAGTGGAGTTCAGCTTAGTGCTCAGAAAAATGAAGCTGTAACTGCTATTAGAGCTGGAACTGTAATGTTCTGTGGTAATTATCGTGGTTACGGGCAGGTAGTTTTTGTTCAGTCTAAAACTGGACAGATTTATGCTTACTGCGGATTAGGTTCAATCATTGTTAAGAAAGGACAGTATGTAATTTTTGGTGATACTTTAGGAAGTGCAGGAACTGATTCAATTTCAGGAGCAAGCCAGATTACTCTTATGGTTTTCCAGAAATCAAAACCAATTGATCCTGCTGTAGCGCCTCGTGGATAAAATTTCTGAATTTATAAAATCAATTTTCTCTGAACAAAGTGTTGTGTTATTTGCTCTTGTTGTTCTTTTTGCAGGTATATTGCTTGGCTGTTTATTCCAGTATCTTTGTGACAGAAAAAAAATCAGTAGAGAAAGAAAGGATGCAGTTGCCAGAAGCAGGGCGGTTTTAGGCGGCCAGTTTGCAGAACAGATTGCTCCTTTTTTGCCGGGGTTCCCATGTAATCCGGGAGATGTAAAATTTCTTGGTAAGCCTGTTGATTTTGTTGCTTTTCCGGGAAGTGCTGAGGGCAGAAAAATTGAAGAAGTTGTTTTTATTGAAGTAAAAACTGGCGAAAGCAAACTAAGTAACCGTGAAAAAGAAATTCGCCAGGCTGTAGAGAACAAAAAAGTTAGGTATGTTGTTTACGAGGTGAATAAAAACTAATAACCGTTTTCTATTGATTGAATAGCCTTTGTATCACCGCTTAAAATTTGTTCGCAAATATCAACTGGCATAGGTTTGCCTTTTAAAAATCCCTGTATTGTACGGCAGTTGAATTTTTTAAGAACGTCCAGCTGTTCTCTGTTTTCTACGCCTTCTGCAATTGTATCAATTCCTCGTTTTGAAACCATAGAAATTATGCTGTCTGTAATATCTGTTTCAAAAGCATTTTTATTATTGATATTGGTGATAAATGACTTGTCGATTTTTAGGGTAGTAATTGGAAGTGCCTGCAAATATCTGAGAGACGAAAATCCTGTTCCAAAATCATCAAGGCTAAGACCAACTCCACTTTCCCTGATTTCTTTTAACATCTGGATTGTCTGGTCAACATTATCAATCATTACGCCTTCTGTGATTTCTATTTCCAGACATTTTGGATTTATCTGATACCGTTCAATTTTTTCGAATAATTTAGGAATAAAATCCAAACGCTTTAACTGAATTGGCGAAACGTTTACACTTATTATCCCTGTAAAATTATAGACTTCTTCCCATTTTTTTAAAGTAGCAATAGCAGTTTCTAAAACCCAGTCACCCAGGGGAATAATGATTCTGTTTTCTTCTGCTACAGGAATAAACTGGTCTGGGCTAATCCATCCAATTTCTTCATCATACCATCTTAAAAGTGCTTCGAACCCACGCAGTTCATTTGTTTTTATGTCGAATTGAGGCTGGTAGAAAAGCTGGAAATGTTTTTTTGCAAGTGCATCAGACAGTTTTGTTTCTAAACTAAGCCTTGTAAGAAAATTATCCTGCATAACCTTCTGGAAATATTCAATTCTGTTTTTCCCGGTTTTCTTAACATTTGTTAATGCCATTCCAGAAAATTTAAGAAGCTCATCTGCGTTGTCGCTGTCATTTGGGAAGATTGCAATTCCGCCACTGGCCTTAATTCCTTCTTTGTTAAGTGTAGAAAGAATCGCATTGCCAATGGTGTTCATTTCATCAATGCTGTTGAGGTCATCCCTCAGAATAAGAAAATCATCTCCGGCAAAACGGAATGGCAGTGTAGTTGAATCTTCAAACCTTTTGAGAATTTGAGCACATTTATTTATTACTGCATCACCTGCTTTGTGACCGTTTGACTCATTTGTGTTTTTTAAATTATCAATATTAAACGATAAAACTCCAAATTTTTTATCTGCATGATTATCCTTACTGATTGTTGTTTCTATACAGGTTGTAAAAAATTCTCTGTTATAAAGTCCTGTCATTGCATCGTGATAAACTGTGTATTGAAGCTTTCTGTTAAGGCCTTCTATGCTTGAAAGCTTTTGTTTAAGTGTATCCTGACTAAAACTTAGTTCTTCTGTGAGAGATGCAAGTCTAAGGTTCTGCCGTCTAAGCTGCTGTTCCTGTTCTTTTTCTTTAGAAAGGTCACTTACAGAAATAAGCATGTAGTCGTTATTATCATTATAAAATGAAACTTTTATCCAGATAGAAAAAAGCAATGAGTAAAAAGTTACGCAGTTTACTTTTTTTTCGTTGATTGCCTGGTTTATATGTTCAAGCCAGTTAACGTCTTTTGAAAGTTTGTCCATTACGTGAGAAAAAATTGTGCCTTCAGGCAGAAGGTTTCTGGTGATTTCTTTAAATGCGTCGTTTGTATATTCAAAAATAAAGTCAGAAATTTCTCCATCTGCTTCATGTATAATTTTTGCGATTACAATTGCAGCTGGTAAATTTTTTAGTATATTTTTATAATCCATAGTAATCCTTTTTATATATTCTTTATTATAAACCATAAATATAAAAATCACAAATAATTCAATTAAAAAAATAATATGAAAACTGTGGAAAATAGCAGAAAAATGCAACGGGAAATTATAGTATCAACTTGAAATTATGGCTAAAATCAAATATAATTCAATAATTTATTTGAGGAGTTTAAAATGGCCTATTTTTATGAAGAACCTTCACACACATTCGGTGAATATCTTTTGATTCCTGGATACACATCAGAAGATTGCATTCCAGACAACGTATCTCTTAAAACACCAGTTGTACGTTATAACAAAAAGGCCGGTGAAAAACCTGCTCTTACAATGAATATTCCAATGGTTAGTGCTGTTATGCAGTCTGTTTCTGACGACAAACTTGCTATTGCACTTGCAAAAGAAGGTGGAATTTCTTTTATTTTTGGTTCTCAGACAATCGAAAATCAGGCAGCTATGGTTGCCCGGGTAAAATCATATAAAGCTGGTTTTGTAACAAGTGATTCAAATATCCGTCCGGATCAGACTTTGGAAGAAGTAATTGCACTTATCGAAAAAACTGGTCACTCAACAATCGCCGTAACAGCAGACGGTAGTGCTCACGGAAAACTGGAAGGTATTATTACAGAACGTGATTATAGAATCAATCATTTTCCTGCTGGTGCAAAAGTTTCTGAATATATGACACCTCTTTCAAAACTTGTAACTGGTAAAGACGGTATTACTTTAAGTGAAGCCAACGATATTATCTGGGCAAATAAAGTTAACCAGCTTCCAATTGTTGATGCAAAAGGCAATCTTGTTTCTCTTGTATTCAGAAAGGATTTTGACAATCACCAGACATATCCAAACGAAAACCTTGATGAAAATCACCGTTACATTGTTGGTGCTGGAATTAATACTCGTGATTATATGGATCGTGTTCCAAAATTGCTTGAAGCCGGAGTTGATGTTCTTTGTCTTGATTCAAGTGAAGGATATTCTTGCTGGCAGGGAAAAGCTTTGCACGACATTCACGAAAAATGGCCAAATGCAAAAGTTGGTGCTGGTAACGTTGTAGACCGTGACGGATTTATGTATCTTGCAGAACAGGGTGCAGACTTTATTAAGATTGGTATTGGCGGCGGTTCAATTTGTATCACTCGTGAACAGAAAGGAATTGGTCGCGGTCAGGCTACAGCAACAATCGAAGTAGCAAAGGCTCGTGATGAATATTACGAAAAAACTGGTATTTATATTCCAATTTGTTCTGACGGTGGTGTTGTTCAGGACTATCATATTACTCTTGCTCTTGCCATGGGTGCAGACTTTGTTATGCAGGGCCGTTACTTTGCCCGCTTTGATGAAAGCCCAACTGCAAAACTTAACATCAACGGCAGCTTCGTAAAAGAATACTGGGGAGAAGGTTCAAACCGTGCACGTAACTGGCAGCGCTATGATTTGGGTGGCAAAAAGACAATGGCTTTTGAAGAAGGTGTTGATTCTTACGTTCCATACGCTGGTCATCTGCATGATGGTGTAACTCTTACAACAAGTAAAATTATTCACACAATGTGTAACTGTGGTGCTTTAACAATTCCTGAATTGCAGCAGAAGGCAAAAATCACTTTGGTTTCTTCTACTACAATTTCTGAAGGTTCTGCACACGATGTTACAGTTAAACGCAATTCCGTTAACTAATTTGGGAGTTTGTTTATAAGTTGAATCTAAAGGTTTTAGCTTTAAACAAAAAATGGCTGGTTCCAGATTAAAATTGATTTACTTCAATTTGATTTGGAATCAGCCTTTTTTTATTGGAAATTAATTTTATTAAATGAAAAATTTTTTTACGACACCTTTAAATGTGTTCCCTCTGTCGAACTCATTTTTGAACATGCCAAAGCTTGTGGCACCTGGAGAAAACACAATTACAAGTGGAGTATCTTCTGTGGAAATTCCATAGAACTGAGTTCCCCCGTGATCAAGATGGGATTTCAAAACTGTGATGAGCCTTTTTATGCTTTCGTAAGGTCCGTTTATACGCACTTTTTTTGTGTCTGTTAAATCCAGGAGTTTATCTGTTCCAGAGCCTTCAAGAGCGAATATTTCTTTTGGAAGATTTTTTGTTCCGTCTTTTCCTTCCAGTGTGTTTGCTAGAGGAGTAAAATCCAGCTGTTTGTCTGTTCCCCCGGTAATGAGAATAATTGGTCTGTCAAAAGCTTTAATTGCTTCGCAGACTGCCTGAGGAACTGTTGCCGCACTGTCGTTGTAAAAAGCAAGATGCATTTTGTTGTATTTTGCCCGGAGAAAAAGCTCAAGCCGGTGGGGAATTCCTTTCCATTGTCCAAGAATCTGCATAGTTTGTTCTGGAGCAACTCCCATTAATCTAAGACATAAACATGCGTTTAAAACATTTGTTTTCATGTGAGCGCCAGGAACAGAAAGTTTTCCCATTATCTGCTGACTTTCTTCAAAATGTTTCTGAGCCTTAACTGTTCTAAGATTAAATGGCAATGTTTCATATCCTTCTGTGAGCCCGTATCTATTGATTTTTTGCCATACACCAAACACATTTTTTGGAAGAGGATTTTTAGAATAGCGGAGTACTGTTCCCTTTGTGGCTTTTGCAAAAAAATCTCCCCACTTGTGGATTTCTGGATCTGGTGTTTCACTGTCTGTGGAATAATTGTCTTCATCAAAATCAAGAATCGTAAAATCTTCTGCTGTCTGGTTTTCAAAAATCAGCATTTTGTCCTGAATGTATTTGTCCATGCTGTGATACCAGTTCTGGTGGTCAGGAACAATTTTTGTAATGACTGCAATTTTTGGTTTTAAACATCCACGGCCTCTTAAATCTCTTAACTGCCATGAACTTAATTCAAGAACAACTGGAGTTAAGCCGCTTGTTTCATGCAGAAAGGTGAGGGGGCTTACTGTAATGTTTCCGCCTAAGAAAGAAGTGAATCCAGCCTGTCTGAGTCCGTAATCGATTGAACTCACTGTGCTGCTTTTTCCTTTGCTTCCTGTAACTGCAATTATGGGGCTCTTTGTAAAATGAAGAAAAATACTGATGTCTGTTTCTACTGCTTTTGCTGCTGCCAGATACTGGTTTCCTTCAAAACGAACTCCAGGATTTTTAATTACACAGTCTGCTTCAGAGAAGTCTTCAATTCTGTGCTGGCCAAGAACATAAGTTAATCTTGATTTATCAATTGTGGAATCTGCAGAAATGCTTTCGATTGTTGGCCTTAATTCATCTGCAGTTTTCATATCGGTTACAGTAACGTAAGCTCCGTGTTTTAAAAAGAATTTTACAGAGGCTTCACCACCACCATTTAAGCCTAAGCCCATAACAGTAACATGTTTGTCTTTGATGTCTTCCAGTGTGTTGAATGCGCATCCTTTTGGGTAAATGTGAGCGTCCATAAAATTCTCCCTTTGTAAAAAAAATTAAATGCGTGAAGTTGTAAGTGAAGTCCTTGCTTTAAAACCGGCAATTGCTTCGTCAAACAAATAATCAATCAAGTCTGTGTAGGAAAGTCCATCATGTCCGCACATTTTTGGGAACATGCTGATTGAAGTGAATCCAGGAATTGTATTGATTTCGTTAAGATAGATTTCATCGGTTTTGCGGTCGATAAAAAAATCAACTCTACTAAGACCACTGGCATTAACTGCGTAGTAAGCTTTTTTTGCTGTTTCGCGGATGTAGTTGAGTTTGCTTTCTTCAAGAAGGGCTGGAATTTTTAATTCGGCTCCGTCGGGGTCATTGTATTTTGCATCGTAATCATAGAACACATGCTTTGGAACAATTTCTCCTGGTCCGTATGCTTTAAGAACAGTGTATGGTTTTTCTGCATCCTGGCTGATTGCGTTTCCTGTAATTGAACATTCAACTTCTCTTGCATCAATTGCTTTTTCAATGAGAATCTTATTGTCCCATTTAAATGCTTCCATGATTGCGTAGTTGAGTTCCTTTAAATTTTCTGCTTTATTTGCACCATCGCTGGAACCTGCCGAACATGGTTTTACGAACAGAGGGAACTGGAGTTTTGCAATTGTGTCTTCAATCAATTTGTCGTAAACTTTGGAATCCTTCAACTGGCTTTTTGTAACGCAAACGTATGGAACAACAGGAAGTCCCGCTGCCTGCCAGATGATTTTTGTAAACTCTTTATCCATTGTGGCTCCGCTGGCAATGTTTTCGCAGCCAACAAAAGGAACTCCGGCCATCTGGAATAACCCCTGAATTGTTCCGTCTTCTCCATAAGTTCCATGTAAAACAGGGAATACACAGTCGCAGGGAATGTAATTTCCTTTTGCAAAAAATACTTTATCTTTTCCCATTCCAAAACTTACTTTAACTTCATTTGCTTCTACAGGATTTACAGTAAGCTTTGCATCTGGGTTTGATTTGAGGTTTGCAATAATTGAGTCGTTTTCCAGAAACCATTTTCCATCTTTTGCAATAGAAATGAGTTTCACATTGTGTTTTGTACTGATGTTGCGGATAACGCTGGCACAGGACATAAGTGAAATTTCGTGTTCGCCGCTTTTACCGCCGTAAATTAAAATAATATTCATTATAATTCTCCCAATGCTTTTTTTGCTTCTTCAATTTCGTCGTATTTCATTACATAGTCTTTGTAGATAATTGAATTTTCGTGGCTCTTTCCCAACAGAAGAACAATGTCGTCTTTTGCTGCCAGACTGAATGCTTTGCGGATTGCTTCCGGTCTTGGTGGAATAAGCAGAAGGTCTTTGCCGTCAACTTTTCCTTTTTCTCTTGCACCTTTTGCAATATCTTCAAGAAGTGCCATAGGTTCTTCACCACGGGGATCTTCGTCTGCAAGAATTACAATGTCGCAATATTCTGCGGCCAGTGCTCCCTGTAGCGGACGTTTCTTTGTATCTCTTTCTCCACCGCTGCCAAATACGCAAATCATTTTTCCTTTGCATCTGTTTCTGATTGGAGGAAAAATTGTCTGGAAACTGGAAGGAGTGTGGGCGTAATCAACAATAACTTCAAAAGGCTGGCCCTGATCAATAACTGTCATGCGTCCTTTAACCGGTGTAAAAGCTTCAAGAAGTTTGGCAAGTTCTTCAACAGGTTTTCCTGTAAGTTTACTGATTGCAATAAGAGTTGCAGTAAGGTTGTAAGAGTTAAAGGCGCCAGGAAGAGGTGATTTTACGCTGATTGTTTTTGAGTCGAATGTTAAATCAAAAGAAATTCCCTTTGCATCAGAAACAATGGAACTGCATCTATAAGTTGATTTTACTTTTGCAGGAACGGAACACTCTTTTGTTGCAAATGCGTAAACATCGTGAGTTGTGCATTCTGCAAAATATTCTGCGGCTTTATCTTCTGCGTTTACAATTCCCAATGATGGAACTGTAATTTCTTTTCCGCCGATAATTTTTTTGTGATCATGTTTGTCTAATGCTCTGAACAGATTTGCTTTGTCGCTTTTGTACTGTTCGTAAGTGCCGTGGAATTCAAGATGTTCAAGAGTTACGTTCATAAAAATTCCGCAGTCAAACAAAACATTTCCAAGTCTGTTTGTTTTTTCACTGAGACCATGACTTGAACTTTCTACTACAGCATAAGTACATCCGTTCTGAAGCATTTCGTAAAGCTGTCTCTGAACAATTGGTGCTTCCGGAGTTGTCTGATGCTGTGGATTGTCGATTGCATCGTCACCTAAAGAATACTGAACAGTGCTGATAAACCCTGCTTTGATTCCCGAAAGTTTTAAAAGCTGCCACAAGAAGCTTACTGTACTGCTTTTACCTTCTGTGCCAGTTACACCAATAACAACAAGCTTGCCAGAAGGATTGTCGTAGAAGTGTTCAGAAAGTGGTCCCATGGCAAAACGTGCAGATGGAACTTTTACAAAAGAAACTTCCGGATATTTTTCAAAGTCTTCAAATTGGCCTTCAAACACAACTGCAGCTGCTCCATTGGCAACTGCCTGAGGAATAAATTTGTTTCCTGTAGTATGAGTTCCTGGCAGTGCAAAAAAAAGTGAGCCAGGTTTTACATCCCGTGAATCAAAAACAAGGCTGGAAATTTCCACGTCTTTGTTTCCGCTAATAAACTGATTTTCAAAAAATGGTAATACTTGTGACAGTTGTTTTTTCATGCAGACAGTATACCACTTTCTTTATTCTGTTTCAAATACAATAATGGTGTTTTTTCCTTCTTTAAGAAAGTGTCTGCAATTTTGTCTGCTTCAAATTCAAATTTGTAAAATGCAGGTTGAATTTTAAAATCGTCTGTTTTAGGCTTCCAGTTGTTGGGGTACCATTCATTTTCTGCATCAAGAGAAATAGTTTTTTCTGCAAATCTGCTGGGGAAGATTTGTAGGTTGCAAAGACGCCACTTTCTCCCCACCTTGTAATTCTTTTTAAAAGAGATTCCGGATCAAGTCCGGAATGACCCAATTGTTTTAAGTCTGGAATGACCCAATTGTTTTAAGTCCGGAATGACCTAATTGTTTTAAGTCCGGAATGACAGTTTATTTCTAATCAATAGTACCTATTTCTCGAAGCGTGTGCAACGTGTTCGGTTTTGGACGTGAGTTCTGCTATTTGCCGACATTTGTTATAAGCAAAAAAATTGCCCATAATGGAACTCTCCCAAGGAGTATCTATTATGGGCATTCTCGTTAGATGTTATTAAAAATTAATTTGCCAAAGCTGTAACTGCAATAACTCCTGAAGGATCGGCGTTACCTGTTAATGTGCCTCCAGAAACTGTGAATGTGTTTCCAGAAACAAGATCTGTGTATTGGCCGTCTGCAAGGTTTCCAACTGTTATGCTGCCGCTGAATCCCATTGCACAAACACCGTTCTGGTTTGATTGTCCAGTTCCCCGTTCAACAGTGCTTCCTGTGTTATTTTCTGGTGCATCCATGTTGTTGTAAATGTTTCTGAATTTGTTTATACCGGCAATAACATTGTTTGCCCATCCCTTTTCGTCTTTGCATGCAACTTCACCAAGAACTGAACTTTCAAAGTCTTTAAAGCGTGCACAGTAAAGTGGAACTACACCTTTGTTACCGGCAATAGAAGTGTAGTGCAAGTTGATTTTTTCTCTTGTCCAGCCGCTTGTGTTTCCGTCTGAACCCATGTAAGAGTCGTGACTTTCTGCCCATGAAACAAGATTTCCGTAATAGCTGCCCCAGCTTTCTTCGCAGAAGTTGTATTCAACGTTAAAGCTTGAACCGGCACTGCCACGTTCACCCATGTGGTTGTCTGTTACGTTAACTCCGCAGTCGATGTACCATTGGAGTTTTCGGCCGTTTCCTGTTCTGTTAAGAATTTCTCCGTATGCATAAAGTTTTTTGTCTCCGCCAAATAGTTCGTCTGCTTTTGCCTGGGCTCTTGTCATAACTACTTTCCAGAAATCACTTCTGAGTGAAGCATCATCCCAAGGTGTTTCAATATGTTTCGCAGCATCAAAACGGAATCCGTCTACACCGTAAGAAACAAGTTCGCAAAGGTAATCACCAACACGGCGCTGAACAACTGGATCTTCTGTTGCAAGGTCCATCATACCAATGTTTCCGCGAGTAACGTTTCCGGCATCGTCTCCATTCTGAACCATATATTTGTGGAACTTAAGAGTGTCTTTGTAATAGTAAGTATCAACATATTTTACAGTAGAAAGATTTGCTCCGCTTGAAGCTGGTGCATTTGAACCGAATACCCAGTACATCTGGTTTCCTTCATTATCTTTGCCGTATGGAATGTATCCGCCGTCTTCGTAAGATTTATCCATACCTGCAATTTCCCATTCGTAGTAGTATGCTCTTTCGCAAAGACAGTCTGCTACCCACTGATTTCCAAGGTGATTTGCTACAACGTCAACAATCACTTTTACGCCATATTTGTGAGCAGTGCTTACCATGTTTCGGAAACTTTCTACATCAACAATAGCATTGTCTCCTGTATCGTCAATTGTAAATGCGGCTGGCTGATAATATGCCCACCAAACATTTTTTGCAATTCTTCCGTTACCTTCGCCGTCATCCAGAGTCTGTTCTTTACAAACCTGAATAACACTTGTCTGAACAGCGCTGAATCCTGCAGCAGCAATTTCCGGCATGTATTCCGAAATTTCATCCATGGACCAGCAGAAACACTGGAGAATTTCACCGTCTTTGATATTTTGGGCAAGATTATATTGTTGTGCCTTTGCTGAATCCGCCTGAAGCAAATAATCCCCAGTGATGATAATTGTTCGTTTTCTTGTGTAAGTAAAATCCTGTGTGATTGATTTTGAATTGTCTGTATAAACTGCAGTGATTGTTACAGTTGTAGATTCACCTTCTTGAATTCCGTTTCCAAGAGTAAGAGCTACAGAATTGTTGAATTTTACAGGAGAAGCTCCGTCAATTGAATATGTGGCGCTTGCTGCATCTTTTACTGTGAATGTTACATCAATAGAAGTTCCTTTGAATTTTCCACTTGCTGTAGATGCAGTGATTGTAGGTTTAACAACAAATGAAGGTTCGTATTTAACCCATTCTCCAGTTTGAACATCGTAGCAGTTTGTAACAGAAAGATCTGCAGGGTAAGAAAGGTCGTCTGTCTGATCGCTGCCGTTGTTAAAGATTACTTTTTGATAAGTTGAATCCCAGACTGATGTGTCAAAATAGAAGTAACCATCGTCAATAGCTGTCATTGATTGTCCTGGCCATGCTTCATTTTTTCCTGCGCCTTCATTCCATGCGTAAATGTTTGCTTTTGACCATGATGTATTATGGCAGAAAATAAATGAGGATGGATCTGGTGCAGGACTTGGAATAATCTGGTGAGCTTTTACTTCTATTGAACAGGATGCAGTTTTGTTTCCATCAACTGTAGTAACAGAAATTGTTGCGTTTCCTTCTGCAACTGGTGTTACTGTTCCGTTAACGACTGTTGCAACTGATTCATTGGAGCTTGTCCATTTTACGCTTTTGTTTGTTGCGTTTTCTGGTTCGATTGCGTAATTCAATTTAACAGATGGATCATTGTCTTCCATTGATAATGATTTCTGCTGAAGTGTAATTCCTGTTACTTTGATTTCGTTCTGTTCTTCTGTCCACTTTGCGTAGAATGTTTTGTTAGAAGTTGCAATGTATGGAGTGTTGATGTTATTTCCATCTGAACAGTTTTCGTCTGTGAACCATCCTGCAAAAATATATCCATTTCTTACTGGAGTTGGAATATTCACTTCGTTTCCTGATTCAACTGACTGTTTTGATTTTTCACCGCCAGTGTAGTTTTCATCAAAAATGATTTCATATACAACAGGTTCAGAAATGTCATTATATTTTGCATAAAGAATTGTCTGTTCCAGAGTGAGTTCAAAAGGATATTTAACTTCATTTGTTAAAGCAGAATCGGTGTACCAGCCTACAAAGATTTTTCCCTGAATTGCTGGTGCCTGTTTTATTTCATTGTAATTAAGAATTCCGTCTGCATCAGGAATAACTGCTAATGTTTCGCTGCCATTCTTGTAAGTAATTGATTTTGATTTTTCGGCTTCAAAAAAGTTGATTGATACAATTTTCCGAACAGCAGTATTGTTTTTATTTTCAAAACGAACTCTTACTGTTCCGGCCTTTGTTGAAGTTACGCAATAGATTCCTTCTTGGTCTGTTTCCTGTACTTTTGCGTAGTTAATCATTTCTGTGTTGTTGATTTTTGCTGCAATATTTTCAAAGCTTCCGGCTGGGAAAAGTGATACTTCTATGAACACTTCCTCACCTACTGAAGCATCTTTCTTTTCTGCAATTGCTTCAATTTTCTGAATATCAATAATTTCTGAAACAACCTTGCACGATGAAAAATTCATTGTAAAAGCTGCTGCCGAAATTAAGCATGCAAGTACTTTGATAATTTGTTTTAATTTTAAAAACATTTGAAATTCTCCTAATTTATTGTTTAAATTTAATTTTATAATGTGATTAAAAAAAAATGTTGGAAAATTTACAGAAATTTTGCATAATTTTTAAAATATTCTTAAATATTTTTTATGTTCTAAGAAGATAAAAGAAATTAAAAATTAAACAGAATTATGCTTAAAAATGTGGTAAATGTGGTAAAACTGTAAAAATTACATTATGATTGATTTTGAGGAGTTTAAGATAAAACCGCTAAAATAGCGCGGCTTTAACTTACATTGAATTGCTGTTCCTCATTACATTACGGAACAGCGTAAAAAGTCAATCGATTG
>JAEDJS010000044.1 GCA_016296205.1 Treponema sp.
TTTGGCTTCTCCATGTTTTTCGGACTGTTCAAATATATGTGGTGCTATTTCATGCTCCAAAGGTTACGCATTTTCTATGGGAGTAACTCATGCAGATCCTAAAGATGCCGGCACACTAAAGAAAATTGTAATCAATGAATTAAAAAACATTGTAAAAAATGGAATTTCTGAAGACCATATAAAATCGTCGTTCCTTGTTTTTGCCGTGCAGCAGAAAGAAAAGCAGCGGTCTTCTGGTCCATCTTCACTTAGGGAAATGAATTCTGTAATTCGTTCCTGGGCAATGGGCAATAGTCTTGATGCAAATCTTTTTAAGTCAGAATATTTTGAATTGCTCAGAAAAAAAGTTGATGAAGACCCAAAATACATTCAGAATTTAATTAAAGAAATTTTCCTGGACAATAAGAATGTTTGCCTTATTACAGTTACGCCTTCCAAAGAATTCAGTAAGAAGCGGATTAAGGATGAGGAAAAACTTGCCGCAGAAATTTATAAAAAACTTGGAGCAGACAAAGTTCAGAAGATGACATCCAGGTTGAATAAATTTCTTGATCAGAATGACTCAGATGAACTTAAATCAAAACTTCCGTCCCTTAGTAAATCGGATCTGCATTATGAATACAAGCCTCTTAAAGTAAAAAAGCAGAAGGTTAACAATGTTGATTTATTTACTGTTCAGACTCATACAAACGGAATAAGTTATGGTTCAGTATTGTTTCCTGTTGATAATATTGCTCCTGAGGATTTGAAATATGTTGGATTTCTTCAGGATGTTTTAACTGATATTGGCTGGAAAGACTTGAGCTGGCAGGAATCATGCACAAAACTGGAGACAGTTCTTGCTTCTTTTGGTTCACAAATTTGTGGTTATGAAGTTCCCCTCAAAAAGAAATTGTTCCTGAAAAATTATCAGGACAGGCATTATCTGGAAGTTAATTTTAAATTTCTGGAGCAGGATACTCAGGAAGCTTTGCAAATGATAAGTGACTGCATTTCTGGTGTAAGCTTCAATGATACCCAGAGGATAAATGATCTTTTAGATTCTTCTCTGAATGAAAATAAGGAAATTTTACAGAAAAGGGGACACTTGATTTCTAAAATCAGGGCTTCTGCTTTTGCTTCTGTTTCCGATGCATATACAGAAATTTTTCATGGAATTACAGGATTCTTTTCTAAACTTAAGCTGCGGGAAATGGAAATTCAAAATCTCTGCCATAAATTAAACGACGTTTATCAGCGGATTAGAAGTGATGGAGCTGTTGTTACTTTTTATTCGGATCAGAAAGGACTGGAAATTTTTAATGAGCTTGCCGGTAAGTTTGTAGAAAATGCAGAACTTATTCCAGTGGGCAAAAAGAAATGCAATTTTAATGAACTTAAGAAAGCTCTTTATCTTGAAGATCAGACTCAACAGAATCAACTTGAAGTATTTAAAATTCCCGGAACTGTAGGCTATTGTTCACGGGTTGTGTACCTTAAGAAGAACCCTTTTTATCTTTCAACTGGAAACAGACTTCTTCTAAACTATCTTTCCAATGGCTTTCTTTGGGAACAGGTTAGAAATAAAAGTGGAGCCTACGGAGTTTTTAGCAATTACAATTCATTGTCACAGGCTGTTTATTTCTGCAGCTACAGGGATCCTCTTCCTTTTGGTTCTGATGAAGTATTTGCAGACAGCATGAAGCATCTTCTGGAAAAAGATATTAGTGTAACTGATGTTGATAATAATATTATTGGAAGCTTCAGCAGTTTTTTAGAACCGGATACTCCACAGAAAAAAGCAAGACTGGAAATTTCTTCCCTGTTTGACAGAATTCCGCAAAAAAATGCTTTAAAAAATGCCAAAAGAATGTTAAAATCAAATAAGGAAACTTTGTATAAAACTGCTCGTCGGAATATAAAGAAACAACTAGACGTTTGTACTGTAATTTTGTGTCCTGAGCAGATGATTTTAAAAAAATTGCAGGAAAATGAAAATTTTACTGGCAAAATTTTTGATTTGCACTTATAATTGAATATAAGCTATAATATTTATTTAAAAATGCATGACAAAATAAATTATTAATTAAAAAAGTTAAATTTTTTTTAAAGGAAGAAATTATGGATAAGAAAGCTAAAGAATTTGCAGATATGATGAGACAGTTAGTGTCTGATGTTCAGGGTGCTCCATACCCGGGATCTGGATTTGAACCAGAATTGTATAATATCTGGTACGAACATGTTCAGAGAAATGCACAGAATTGTTTTGAACTCCTGGAAGAAGCATATCCACAGGATCGTTCTGATATAGACAAGACTGTTAAAAAGATGTTCAAATAATTGTTTGATAATCTAAAAAACAACTAAATATTTATCCCCAGATGCCGAAAATCGAAGTAAGAAAATTCTATCGTGAAGGTGGATGGGGAAATGGCAAATAAAAAATATAACAAATACATGTTAAAAGGGTCACTCAGGAAAAATGGGTTTGACCGCTGGCGTTTAGTAACTAATGGAATAAATTCTATTACAGGCGAAGAACGCACATTCTTTATTGAATTCTATATTGTTAATCCCGCATTAAATACCGATGAATACACACTTGGGTATAAGAGTACTTTAAAAACTTCCGAAGAAGATTTGCAATATGCTCTGGCCGGTACATTAAGTGCAAATTCCGCAGCAGAAGAAATAATTAAGCAGCCTTCATTTGTAATGGTAAAAGCTGGTTGTCTTGGAACAAATGGTAAGCATATCAATACATATTTCCCATCAAGTAAATTTGAAGTAGGACATAAAGAATTTATTATCCGGGCAGTAACAGACAGACTTGCAGCTGGTGGTGGAGAAGGTGCTTGTGTTCTCAGCGACCGTTCTACAAGAGGAAAAGTTCAGGTAAGTTATGCCGATCTTAACAATCAGCCTGAGCTTCTCTGCAATCACGGAAAAATGGAATGGGATTTGCAGTACCGTATTTCTGAAAGTTATGATGATTGTTTTGCCGGCGTTAATTCCAACTGGACTGTTCCAGGAGCAAAAGTTCAGTTTTCTGGAACAATTATTTTAGACGGTGAAGAATATAATGTTTATCCTAAAAATTCTTTTGGCTATATTGATAAAGAATGGGGTAAAGAGTTTAATGAACCTTTCTTCCATTTAAGCACATCAAACATGACAAGTTCAATTACAGGCAAACCACTGGAAGATTCTTTCTTTATTGTACACGGAGAATCCAATGGTGCACTTTCTGTAATTGCCAGAATTGAAGGTCAGGATCATGTATTTCTTGCAGAAAATAAAAAGAAATTTGAACAGAGCTTTAATTTTACTCAGTGTCCAAAGGATGAGGAAGGCGAAAAAGTTCACTGGTCAGTAAGTGTAAGCAACAAGAAGTATGTAATTGATCTGGAAATCTTCTGCAATACAAATTCAATGTTTGTCCGTGATTACGAATGTCCTTCCGGAAACAGAAAGTTGATGAAAATTCTTGGTGGTGGAACTGGTATTGGAACTATTAAACTTTTCCAGCGAATCAAAAAGAATCTTGTTCAACTTGAAGAAGCAACTGTAAATAACACTCTTTGTGAATACGGTCAGTCGGAATACTGGAATCACTAAAAAAAAATTTGCTTTTCCCAAAAAAAATAGTTATCTTAGTAATGAAAAAAATTGGGGAGGCAAAAAATGAATTTCGAACAATTTACAATTAAACTCCAGGAAGCATTCCAGGGAGCAGTTTCCAACGCCCAGAAAAATGACCACAGTGAAGTAGGTCTTGAACATTTTCTTTTTGAGTTTTTAAATCAGAAAGATGGACTCATTTGCCCGCTGGTTGAACGAATCGGCGTAAATCCAAATTCGCTTTTAACACAGGTTAAATCACTTCTTGATTCTTATCCAAAAGTCAAAGGCGCTTCACAGGTTACATTAAGTAATGAAGCCCAGAAAGTTATTGCCAAAGCCGAAACCGAAATGGCTCTGCTAAAAGATGAATATCTTTCAACTGAACATGTTTTCCTTGCAATGGTGGATTCTGATGGAAAAGTTGGCAGCTTGCTTTTAAATCTTGGCATTACCAGAAATAAAGTTCTTGAAGCCTTAAAAAGTATTCGTGGCAATAATCGTGTAGATTCAAATGATCCGGAAAGCAAAACCCGCAGTCTTGAAAAATATTGCGTTGATCTTACTGCCAAAGCCCGTATGGATAAAATTGATCCGGTGATTGGCCGTGATGATGAAATCCGCCGGGTAATGCAGGTTCTTTGCCGCCGTACAAAAAATAATCCGGTTTTAATCGGTGAGCCTGGTGTTGGTAAAACTGCAATTGTAGAAGGACTTGCCCGCCGTATTGCTAGTGGTGATGTTCCAGAAAGCCTTAAAGATAAAAGATTACTTTCTCTTGATCTTGGTGCATTGGTTGCTGGTGCAAAATTCCGTGGTGAATTTGAAGAACGTCTTAAAGCAGTAATCAATGAGGTTTGCAAAAGCGACGGTCATATTATTCTTTTTATTGATGAACTTCACACAATTGTTGGGGCTGGAAGTGCAGAAGGCTCAATGGATGCCAGCAATCTTCTTAAACCGGCACTGGCTCGTGGTGAACTTAAAGCAATTGGTGCAACAACATTAAACGAATACAGAAAATATATCGAAAAAGATTCAGCACTGGAGCGAAGATTCCAGCAGGTTTATTGTGCAGAACCAACTGTTGAAGATACAATTGCAATTCTCAGAGGTCTCAGAGACAAATATGAAATTCATCATGGTGTAAAAATCAACGATGAAGCACTGGTAGAAGCTGCCACATTAAGTGACCGTTACATTACAAGCCGTTTTCTCCCGGATAAAGCAATTGACCTTGTAGATGAAGCTGCCAGCCGTCTTAAAATGGAAATAGAAAGTCAGCCAGTTGAACTTGATAAAATTGAACGGAAACTTCTGCAGCTTGCCATTGAAAAACAGTCTCTTTCAAAAGAGGATGATCCGGCTTCAATTGAACGTCTTGCAAAACTGGAAAAAGAACTTCAGGAAATTCAGCATCAGCGGGATGTTATGAAAGTTCAGTGGATGAACGAAAAGAATTCAATAGAAGGTGGCCGCAAACTTAAGGAAGAATTGGAAAAAGCCCGTTTTGAAATGGAAAAAAATTCCCGGGAAGGAAACCTGGAAAAGGCTGCCGAGTATAAATATTCAATTATCCCTGAACTCCAAAAAAAGCTGGAAGCTCAGAAAAACAGTGGTTCCGATTTGATAAAGGACCAGAACCAGAGACTTTTGCGTCAGGAAGTAACAGAAGAAGATATTGCAAAAGTTGTAAGCAGCTGGACTGGTATTCCTGTTAGTAAAATGATGACAAGCGAAAAGCAGAAATATGTTCAGCTGGAAGACGTGCTTCATAAACGGGTAGTAGGACAGAACAAAGCTGTAAAAATAGTTAGCGATGCAATAAGACGGAATAAGGCAGGCCTTAACGATCCTAATAAACCTTTAGGAAGCTTTATGTTTATTGGCCCTACTGGAGTTGGTAAGACAGAACTTGCCAAGACCCTTGCAGATTTCCTGTTTAACGATGAAAAATCTATTACCCGTATTGATATGAGCGAGTATATGGAAAAATTCAGTGTTACCCGTCTGATTGGTGCACCTCCAGGATATGTTGGATACGACGAAGGGGGGCAGCTTACAGAAGCAGTTAGAAGACGGCCTTACAGCGTTGTTCTTTTTGATGAAATTGAAAAGGCTCATCCAGATGTATTCAATGTTCTTCTCCAGGTACTTGACGACGGAAGGTTAACTGATGGGCAGGGAAGAGTTGTTGATTTTAAGAATACTATTATAATTATGACAAGCAATTTAGGAAGTGATTTGATTCTGGAAGCAGATACAGAAGATGAATCCCAGAAAAAAATGCTGATGCAGAATCTTGATACTCTTCTCAAAAAATCATTCCGCCCGGAATTTCTTAACCGAATTGACGAAATCGTAATGTTCAATAAACTGGGAATTGAAAACATAAAGGATATTGTTATTAAACAGCTGGATTCTCTGCAGAAGCGTGTTGAATCAGACAGAATTACTCTTGAATACGATCAGAGTGCATTAGACCTTATTACTAAAAAGGGATACGATCCAAACTTTGGAGCAAGACCTGTAAAAAGAGCAGTTCAGGATCTGGTAAGCAACAGTCTGTCTATGGCTATTCTGGAAGGCACCATTTTGCCGGGGTCAACACTGGTTGCAAAAGCTAAAAACGACTCTATTGAATGGGTCAAAAAATGACAAAAAATAGGCATTTGTTTGAATTTGCCAGAAAATTGAATTAAATTTAAGTGATTAACTTGACTTAATTCATTCATTTTGATAAATTTTTCACAATTCTAATATAAGGAGATATTTTTATGAACAAGAAAATCTTAGCTGTAGCTGCAGTTTTGGCAGTTTTCGGTATTTTTGGTGCAAGCGCAAAGAATTCTACTTCTCTTGGTTTGCAGGCAGGTTACAATCCAGCTGGTGGTTGGGGACCAGCTATTACTTTCAAAGTAGCTTCACTTCCATGTGTATTTGCTGCTGATGTTGGTTTTACTAGTGACGCTCAGTTGGCATCTGTTGGTGTAACAGCAGACTGGTGGATTGCAAATCCACGTTTGGCAGGTATGTTGAACTACTACTACGGACCTGGTGTTGCTGTAGCTTTCCACACAACTTCTTCTGCTCCAGCTCTTGATGTTGATTTCCGCGCAGTTGCAGGTCTTAACATTTTCCCAATCAACTTCCTTGAACTTTATGCACAGGTTGCATGGCAGCCAGGTATTTATATTCCATTCTATGAAGGTTCAAAAATCTCATTTTCATGGTGGTCTTTGCCAATCAATGCTGGTTTCCGTTTCTGGTTCTAATTTAATCAGGATATAGCCTAAAATGCATCTCAGAAATGGGATGCATTTTTTTTTGCAGGGATTAAAATTTTAAATTGAATTAAAAAAGTTGTTTGATAATGTTAATTTTTTCTTCCAGCCCAAAAGGTACATTGATTATAAGCATGCCAGTTCCATACAGATGTGCTTTTGAATCACTTTTTGAAAGCTCAAATATTTCTTGGTCACTTATGAATTTTACCTCTGAACGTAAAACTGTGCTGGGGTTAATGCCTGTTTTTGCGTAATCTTCAAGACTGTTGAGCATCTGGCTCAAAAGATTCTGTTTTTTTGTAAGAAGGGGATACCATAATGCAATAATTGCAGTATTCCACTTTTTGTGAGCAAGTTTAAGGCTTTCGGTTACCTGTCTGTAATCACTTTCGTCTTCAAAGCTTGGATCCATCAATATTACACCCCGCTTAACAAGAGGAGGCACAAGGGCTTTAAGAGCTTCATAACTGTCTTTCTGGAGAACTTTTACTGTTCCCAGGTGTTTTAACTCGCCATGGGCCGTTATAAGCGTCTGGGACATGTTTTTCTGAAGGTTTTCAAAGGCTTTAGGATGTTTGTCTACAGCAAACATAATGTCCTTTTCCCGCATAAAGTGACGTGTAATTTCGGGGCTTCCTGCATATTTATCCAAAGAAAGGTAAGGCTTTTGGATTTCAAAATATTTTATGCCTGTCTGGAGACCTTTTTCAAAAATCAATTTTATTCCCTGCTGGGCTTCACCTGTTTTAAGGCTTTCTTCTGCAAAAAGATTGTACCTTCCGCTTCCTGCATGAGTGTCTATTACAGTAAAAGGTTTTTCTTTTTTGCAAAGGTTTTCTAGAATAAGAGAAAAAATTGAATGCTTAAAAACGTCGGCTTTGTTTCCGGCATGAAACTCGTGCTGATAGCTTAGCACAGCTCTTGAATCTCCTGCATCCAGATAGAAGAACTGACATCACTTGGCATATTGAAACTTCCTGGTGCAAGACTTACACTGCCAACTTGTATTCCGTCTGGAGAACAGTTTCTCTTGTACTGCTGGCTGAAGAATCGTTTAAAGAATACAGACAGCCATTTTTTTATTTCTTCTGTTGAATATACAGGTTCCGGACAGTTGTAAATAAAAGCACATTTTGCAAGGAAGAAAATTTTCTTTGGTGAAAATCCCCAGCGGACTGCATAATATAGGAAGAAGTCATGTAATTCGTAAGGGCCAACAATATTTTCTGTTTGCTGAGTGATTTTTCCATCCTGTGCCGGAAGAAGTTCAGGGCTTACAGGAGTAGAAGCAATATCGTCAAGAACAGCTGCAAGATTTTGATTTTTGTCTCTTTCCTGTTGAGCAGTATATTTAATGAGAGCACGCATTAATGTTTTTGGAATGCTGGCATTAACACCGTACATGCTCATGTGATCTCCGTTATATGTGCACCAGCCTAATGCAAGTTCGCTTAAATCACCTGTTCCAATTACAATGCCATTCACCTGATTTGCAAGATCCATAAGAATCTGAGTTCTTTCACGGGCCTGTGCATTTTCGTAAACAGTATTGTGATTGTCCGGATCATGGCCAATATCTTTAAAATGCTGAAGAACAGAATCTTTAATACTTATTCTTCGGAAATCTGCGCCTGTATTTTTTGCCAGATTTTCTGCATTATCCTGAGTTCTGTCTGTACTTCCAAATCCCGGCATTGTTACACAAAGGATATTCTTCTTTGGAAGTCCGCATTTTTCAAAAGCTTTTTTTGTAACAAGGAATGCCCATGTGCTGTCAAGCCCGCCACTTAAACCGATTACTGCGTTTCTGCAGTTGATTGAAGCCAGCCGTTTTGCAAGACCTTCGCTCTGGATTTCCATAACTTCTCTGCAACGGGCTTCAATTCCCTCTTCTGGAACAAATGGGGATTTTGAAACTTTGCGATAGTGAATAATATTTTCGTCACTTGTATTTTTTGTACTTTTAGAAAGGAAACCGGCTTCTTTTTTGTTTTCAAATAAATTTACAGGAATTGCAGTATAATCGCCGTCGTATCTTTTACCATTTTTTTTGAAACTTGGAGAAGTAATCCTGTCGTGATTGATTGCTTCCAGATCAATGTCTGCAAAAAGTAATCCGTCTGTAAATGGTTCACTTCTGGCGATAATCTGTCCGTTTTCAAAAACAAAATTCTCACCGGAATAAACATATGCAGTAGTGCTTTCATTGTGTCCTGCTGAACTCATAATATATGCACATTTATTTCTTGCACTCAGACTCTGAAGATTTGTCATGATTCTTTCTCTGGAGCTAATGAGTTCTGGATTTGAATTAAGGTTTGCAATAATTGTAGCACCGTTTAATGCATGTAATGTTGATGGAGGAATCTGATTTTCTGCATCCTGAGCAATTTCTGCAGCAACACAGAAATAGTCTTTAACTTCATCCTGGATAAAAAAGTTTGTACCAAAAGGCACAGTTCCGATTTTCTCGCTTATATAAACAGCTTTATTATCAATTCCTGCAGCACTGCTGAACCATCTCTGCTGCTCAACACCAATGCTCATTTTAGGAATAATGCACAGAAGTTCCCCACGGCAGATAAAAGCACAGCAGTCAAATATACTTTTTTCGCTTTTAACAGGAAGACCAACTGCAATAAGTGCATTGATTTCCTTGCTTTCTTCCACGATATTTTCAAGGCCGGTTATTGCACTTTTTAAAAGCTTGTCCTGGAAGAAAAGATCGCCGCAGGTACAGCCTGTAATACTAAGCTCCGGGAAAACTATGATTTTTGATTTCTGCATTGAAGCAATTTTAGCAAGAGTAACAATTTCCTCTGCGTTTTTTGTACAGTCAGCTACAAAGACATTTGGTGTTGCTGAACAAACTCTGATAAATCCGTATTTCATAATTTCTCCCGTTGAGTAAAATTTATTAACTATTCAAGCAACCAGTTTCCATTTTCCGGCATTTTGTTAGCACTTGTATTAACTTGTTCTGTTTCCTGTCTGTTTAAGGCTCCTTCTTCTTCCAGTTCAGCAATAGTTTTTTCTGTATTCAGGAAGTCAAGGTTTAGTTGAATAGGAGAGAAGTCTGTTGTATATTCAAATGTAAGTCCTGTCTTCCACATTTCCCGTTCAAGGCGATAAATTGTAAGGTTTGTGCTTGCATTATCTGTGTGGAATTCACAGTAAGAAGTAGGTAAAGTTCCAGTAAGATAGTAAGCATCAACTTTGTTATTTCCGCACTGAGGAGTTAAAAGATGTCCGCTCTTTGAACATACAGTAACTTTCTGTAATCCGCTGTCTGGCTCTACGAAATTCTTGAAAGGCAGTCCCTGGTGAATTTCATGCATATAATCACCCCATGCAACACCAGCAAGAGTTGAACCTGTAATCTGGAGACCAAGAGACTGACCTGGTTTATCAAATCCAAACCAGAATGCAGCTGTGTAATATGGAGTAAATCCTAAAGTCCATGCATCTGCCCAGTTCTGAGTAGTTCCTGTTTTTCCGGCAGCAGGCATTACGAATGAACGGCCATTTTCGTCTGTGAACTTAAATTTGTTTCCTCTTCCTTTTCGTTTTCCAATTGTCCACATTGTAGAATCAAAGTCTGAACCGTAAGCAAGAGTTCCTGATTCAACTGTTTTTTCCAGAAGCATGTCCATTAAGTATGCAGTCTGAGGAGAAATAATCTGTGCTGCATTACCTTTTTTCTGTTGTGCAAGACGGATTTCCTTTTCTGGATTCATTACAATGTTTCCGCCTTTATCTTCAACTGTTCTGATTCCCATTGGAATAACTTCTTTTCCGCCGTTACCAAATATAGCAAAAGCTCTTGCCATTTCAATTGGTCTTACAGAACATACCCCAAGCCCCAGTGGATAAACAGGGTCAAAATGGCGTGCACTAAGTTCATTGTCTGGAACCCCAAGAAGTTTACTTGCTCTTTCTATAGCTGCACTAAATCCGATTTCGTTGAGAATCTTAAGTGAAGGAACATTCATAGAGTGGGCAAGTGCGTACCAGAATTGAACATCACCTTCCCATTCACCTTTAAAGTTCTGGGGATAATATGGAGAGCCGTCTTCTTTTGTGAACACAACAGGTGAGTCGTTGATAATTGAGGTCATTGTGAATTTTCCACTGTCTAAGGCTGCAGAATAATACAGTGGTTTAAATGTAGATCCAGGCTGAATTTTAGACTGAACTGCACGGATAAACTGGTTTTCATTATCGTACTTTGAACCGCCTACCATTGCATTAATATAGCCTGTTGCGTTTTCCAGAGAAACCATTGTTCCTTCAATTGTTGTTTTTTTCTGGTTAACCTGGGCCAGTGCATTTCCTTTGTTTACAACACCAGTTTTAAGACTTTCTATCCCAAAAATCAAGCTAAGTGTATCAAGAATCGGGTTGATTTCGTTGTTGTATCTGTTCATTGCCAGCTGTTCGTTTCTTTCTTTTCCCACCCTGAGACTTGGAAGGTCAAAAATTAAAGAAAGAATATCTGTCATTGGAATATATGTTTTAAAAGCATTTGACTGTCTTGCGCTCATTTGTGCTTTATAACTTTTGTTGGCACTGGCAATGTAGTCTTCCATAATGCTTTGGGCTGCTTCCTGATGCTGAAGGTTGAGTGTAGTGTTAACTGTAAATCCGCCTGTGTAAATGTCTTCTGATCCGTAAACCATATTGTTGAGTTCACGGCGAACATATTCACTGAACCATGGAGCTTTATCTTCTCTTGTAAAATAAGCGGAAGTTCCTGTTCGGGTATAGTCAAAATTTGCCCAGTAATTTTCATAACTTTCGTCGGCAGCTTCTCTTGTAAGATAACCTTCACTTACCATTGCATTAAGAACATCCAGCTGTCTTGCCTGAGCCCGGTTAGGATGTTCAAAAGGATTGTAGAAGGCAGGGTTGGAAAGCTGAATAACAAGAATTGCAGCTTCTGCCGGTGTGATTTCTGTTGCCGGATGTCCAAAATAATATTTGCTTGCTGCGTTTACACCGTAAGTACCGCCGCCAAAATAAATTTTGTTCAGGTAAAGTTCCAGGATTTCTTCTTTTGAAAAACGGCGCTCCATCTGGATTGCCCACCACAATTCCTTGAGTTTTCTTTTAATAGACATTTCATTTCTGTCACAGTAGAGTGTACCTGCAATCTGCTGTGTTAAAGTTGAACCACCACCAAGTGATTTATGAAAGATTTTACCAACTACTGCACGGAAAACGGCTTTTACAGAAAAACCATTGTGTTCGTAGAAAATACGGTCTTCTCGTGTAATAAGGGCATCAATCATGTGCTGTGGAAGTTTGTCTATAGAAATAATTTCCCGTTTTTCGTCGCTGGAAAATTCTGTGATTATTTCCCCGTTAATATCAAGAAGACGGGTAGGAAGAGCTGTTTCAAAGTCTGTAAAGTTTTCTATGTTTTTTGTATTAATTGTATTTGCAATTCCAAGTCCCAGTAAAGCACCCAAAATAATTGCGCTTGTTAAAAGTAAAATTACAAGGACTAAAGGCCATTTTTTCATTTTTTCCATAATATTATAATTATAGATAAAAGCGTAGTATTTGTCAATTTTGAAGTAAAAAAAAAGGGCTGTCATTTGCAGACAGCCCATGCCCATCAGGCATCCGGATGTCAATGGGTGGGAGGGGATAAGATTGAACACCCGGTACATATATTATCGGTGAAATGTGCCAAAACTTTAATTTTTTTGAAAAAAATTTAATAATTCTAAAAAAATTAAAAATCTGCAGAAATGTAGAATCAGTCCTGCTCTTCTACGTTTGAATCGATTGTAAGAGAAATATTATAACTGTGGCCGTTTATTGCATTAATGGATCTTACAGTTTCCCAGTCACCTATAACAAATTTAAATTGATGCTCTCCCTGGGAAACAGTTATAGAGTCTTTGGCGTACCATTGGTCAATAATTGTTCCGTCCATGTAGACAGTTGTGTTTTTAGGAGCGTAAAGATTTACTGTTGGAGCAATATCCCGGAATTGAATATCCAGGTAAGTTGTTGTTCCAGGGGCAATATTTACGGTTCTTACTTCATTTCTGTAAAAATCACTTACAAAATTGATTGTATGGGTTCCTTTTTCGAGGATTATTTTATTTTGAGGTAATTCAAGGGGTTTCCCGTCTGCAAAAGCGGTGTAAGGTTTTATTTCCGGTGAACCATCTGGACTTTCGCTTCTTATTTTGAGATATCCGTTGTTTGTTAGAATTGGTTTTACGCTGATTTCAAAATTGCTGGCTCCAATGTTGTCGTCAATACCTTTCATTACAAGCTGCATGCGTAAAAATATTATTCCGTTGTTTTCGGTTGGAATGTGGCTAACATAAACTGCATAAGGACTTTTTTTGATTGTATTATTCTGTTTTAGAGGAAGTTGAATATTAAGGCTCAGGCTGTTGGAAAAAGTGTGCACGGAATGTCTTGTTCCCTGATAGTCAATTGTTGATTCAGATGGTTCCGGAAGAATATCGCTGTAAAAACTCCATGCTACGCTGTCCTGCCATTTTGTAACAATAGCCGGAACTTTTATTAAAATTTCAATCCCCTGAATGAATGTTCTGTCTGCAGGAAGTTTTATTGCAATCCCGTCATTGATTCCGCATTCAACTTTTTTGCTGGCTTCTGTCTGTGGAACCTGGATAAAAACAGTTTTGTGTACTCTGAAATTTTCTGCATAAATTTTTGCACTGCAAAGAATTATAAGAGAGAAGACTGCTTTTTTTCCAAGAGATATGAAATTTTTTAACATATTCACTAAAATTATAACAAATTATTCTGTAGTTTTCTAGTGCGGACAGTTAAAGTTGAATGTTAAAAATTTAATAATTTACATAATCTTTAGGATTTATTGCCCTGTTTCTGTCTCTGATTTCAAAGTGAAGGTGAGGTCCAGTTACAGCTCCAGTGGATCCGCTTTTGCCAATAATCTGACCGCTTTTTACGATTTGTCCTTCTTCAACATTAACTGAACTTAAATGAGCATAAACACTTGTAATACCACCAGCATGTTCCAGTTTAATGCAGTTTCCGTAAATGTAATCATTATTAAGTATCTCTTTTACAATTCCACCTTTGCAGGCATAGATTCTAGTATTTTCGGGGCAGGCCAGATCTACTCCTTCGTGGAATTTAAAATTTCCAGAAATAGGGTTTTTTCTCATGCCAAAACTTGAAGTAATTGTGGTATGTTCCAGAGGGAGCCGGAAATTTGCGTCAAGAAAAAAGTTTCGGGTGGTTCCGCTGAATTTTCTTCCCGGATAGAAAGTAAGAATTTTCTCCTGAGCTTTGATTTTTAACGGAGGATCAGAAAAAATATCGCTTTCCCGGTTATTTTCTGATTTTACAAGGATTTCAAGAGGAGTTGAAGGATTTTCATTTACAAAAATTCCATTGCAGACAGGAAGAATTATTGTTTTCCCTGTTATGTCTTCTGTTTTGTCCGAAAATCCATTTAAAGTTGCGATTGTATCCTGTCTTAGTGAACATCTTGCGGCAACTGAAATAATACTGTCATTTTCTGTGCACTTATACTGATAGAAATTCAACTGGGGAATCCGGAGTTTTGCCATTTCTTTATTTGAATATTCAACTTCTTCCTGAAATTGCTTAAAAACATCATCAAAACTGGAAAGTCTTGGAATTTCTGGATAAGGTGAGGCAAATATATTAAATGTTAAAAGCAATCCCAGAATTACTGGTGATGCAGTTTTTTTGAAGGTTTTAAATAGCATGCAAGGAAAAAAACTGTCAGACCTGCAGCCAGAATAATAAAGGCTATAAGTCTAAGTTCTATTAATACAAAATAAACAAAAAGGCATAATGTTACAATCAGTATCAGTGATTTTAAAATTGAACCAAGAACCTTTCTGAATCCAGATTTTTTTATCTGACGGTATACAAGAAAGCAGAGGAGGGCAAAAATAAGCAGGAAGATAAAATCACTGTAACTTTTTGGGGATTTAACGGACCATTTCCACAGAGGCAGCACTATAACTATGCTTATTAATGCACAGAGAAGAAAAAGAATCAAAATTTTTCCAAGTTTTATCAAAAAGTTTTTCATTTTTATACCTTTTTTATTTTAGTTGATTAAAAAATGCTGTTTAAAATAAAACAGGCCTGGCAAAAACCAGACCCATTATAGAAGCGGTTAATTATGCTTCTTCAATTGCTCCTGTTGGGCAAGAAGATGCACAAGCACCACAGCTAACACATGTGTCAGCGTCGATTACACGAGTGTTTTCGCCTTCTTTGATTGCGCCTGTTGGGCATTCGCTTTCACAAGCACCACAGTTTACACAACTGTCTGTAATTTTGTAAGCCATTTGGGTACCTCACAATAGATTAATCTACTAATACAATATCACAGATTTGAAAAAGTTTCAACTTTTTGCAAATTTTTTTATCGAGAGTATCCCTTCACGGACAGAATAAAAATATACATATAAAAATACTACCAGTCAGTCATAGACTGCCAAAACCGCTAGCTAGCG
>JAEDJS010000099.1 GCA_016296205.1 Treponema sp.
ACAAAAAAACATCACCCAAAACGACCGTTTAAAGTGGCAGGATTTGGAGGCATAAAAATGGAATCTGCAGAGTTCATATATAATGGGCGTACCCATAATTTCTTTAACACTCTTGTTGAAAACTTAGAGCAATGCAGTGAATTCAAAATAAGTGTGGCATTTATTACTTTTGGCGGGCTTCAGGTTTTGCTTGAAACTTTGCAGGCACTTTCTGAGCGCGGTATTCCAGGCGAGATTTTAACGACTACCTATCAAAACATGACGACTCCACAAGTTTTAAAGCGTCTTTCTGAATTTCCGAACATCAAGCTTAAGATTTATGTTCCGCCGACTCAGAACGACGGCTTCCATGCAAAAGGCTATCTTTTTCATAAATCAACTGACAGTAAAAGCAATGACCTGTGGACTGTAATAATCGGTTCTTCAAACATTACCGGTCGTGCTCTTAAAACAAATGTCGAATGGAACGTGCTGCAGAATGAACCTGTGCAGGAAGTGCAGGAGCCGGGAGTTTTTGCAAAATCCGTACTTGATGAATTTGAGCAGCTTTGGGAAAGTCCGTGGGCAAAAGAATATTCTGATGATTTTTTAATTTCGTACCGTGACTATCTTGCGCGGATTAAAAAGGATGTTCAGGCTAAAAAAGTCAATGAGCTTTTTACTTACGAGAGAGCTCAGGCAATCCAGCCGAACGAAATGCAGCAGGAAGCAATCGTAAAACTTGATAGGCTTCGAAAAACCGGCGCAAAAAGGGCACTTGCAATTGCAGCAACAGGAAGCGGAAAAACATATATGTCTGTTTTTGATGCTCTTCAGGTAAATCCAAAACGGTTGCTTTTTATCGTTCACCGTGAGGACATATTAAAAAAGGCAAAAGAATCTTTTGACACTATATGCGGAGCGGTTGGAAAAAATTATGTTTCCGGTTTTTATACAGGAAATCAAAAAGACGAAAATTGCACTTATCTTTTTGCAACTCGCGACACGATGGGCCGGCATTTTACGGAGTTTGCTCCTGACTCTTTTGACTACATCGTAATCGATGAAGCGCACCACGCTTCAAGCGACAGCTACCAGAAAATCATCTCGTATTTTAAGCCTGATTTTCTTCTAGGTCTGACGGCTACTCCTGAACGCAGTGACAGCGGCGACATTTACGCGCTTTTTGACAACAACATTGCTGTAGAAATCCGTCTGAGGCAGGCACTTGAATACAATCTGATTTGTCCTTTCCATTATTTTGGTCTTACTGATGCCGAAGGAATTGACTACACAAAAATCAAAGCGGAACCTGGCACAGCTGAATATACCGAAGAAATTGCCAGAATGCTGATGGTAAGTCACAGAGTTGATTACATAATAGAAAAAATGAAATTTTACGGTCACGACGGTGAAAAAACAAAGGCTTTGGGATTTTGTCAGAACATAAAACACGCAAAATTTATGGCAAGTGAATTTTGTGCGCGTGGAATTCCTGCCGTAGCTCTTTCTAGTGAAGACAACAAGAACATTGACGAGCGAATTGCTTTTACAAAGCGTCTTGAAAACGATGATGATGAACTTCAGGTGATTTTTACCGTTGACCTGTTCAACGAAGGAATTGATATTCCGTCCGTAAACACGATTTTAATGCTCCGACCGACGGAGTCTTCTATTATATTTATTCAACAGCTTGGACGAGGATTGCGTAAACTTGCGGATAAAGAATTCGTTACGGTTCTTGATTTTATCGGAAACTACAACAAGTCATTTTTGATGGCGATTGCTTTGAACGGTAAGCAGAACTTTGACAAGGATTCGCTAAAAGTTGAAGTAGAAACAGATTTTGCCGATTTGCCAAACGGAACTTACATCCACATGGACAAAATTACAAAGCAGCAGATTCTTCATCAGCTTGAAAATGAGCGCTTTATGTCAATGAAGTATATGAAGGAATCCTACTTGAATTTTAAACACGTTTGTGGCGGAAAAATTCCTATGCTGATTGATTATTTAAAGCATGACGGAAGTGTTGACCCACTGCGTTTTTCTTCGTTCAATACGAATTACAAGACCTATCTTGAGTTTGCTGCTTTCATGGAAAAAGAGACTCACCCTGAACTTTCTGTTCTCTTGGAAAACGAAGCGTTTAAGCAGCTCATGCGTCTGTTCACTTTTTATACGCCTGCAAAACGAATTGAAGAATGGCTGATTGCAAATGAATTATTGAATGCTGAAAATTATTCGGTAAAAATTGATGATTTGATAAATAAAGCCCATAAATTTCTTGATGAAGTTCATGCTGAAAATCTGATTCATGCAGCAGAAACTTTGAGCGGAAAATATTTTGATTCATCAGAACTTAAAAGATTTGAAAAGGCTCTTCTTTCTTTTGATGGTAAGTCAGTTTCATTTAGCAGTGAAGTAAAATCCGCTCTGAAAAACGAAGAAAGTTGCCGTACTTGGTTCGAAGATTTGATTCAATATAATCTTCTTCGCTATCAGAACGAATTTGGCAGTGCCGATTATGGACTTCCGTTCTTAAAGCTGTATTATGAATATTCAATGCGTGACACGGCACTTTTGTGCAATTACAAGAAGATTCATTCTTCGTTCCGCGGTCAGGGACTTCTGACTTCTGCAAAGCCAGATTATTTTATTTTTGTAAATCTTCATAAAAATGCCAACATCAAAGAGTCTATAAACTACAAAGATAAATTCATTACGCCTGGAGTTTTTCAGTGGCAGTCACCGAACAGTACAACGCAGGATTCGGAAGTAGGACAAAACATTATTTTTGGTTACAAGCGGGGAATAAAACTGCATCTTTTTGTCCGAAAATTTGAAGAGGTAGAAGGTGTAACTCAGCCTTTTGTTTATCTTGGAAAAGTCGTGCCTTTTTCTGATACTGCTGAAGGCAACAAACCTATTACAATTCATTTTGCCCTTGAAAATCCTGTGCCTGATGAATTATATTTGGATTTTACAACGAGGACTGATATGCTTGGGAAAAATAATCCGGAGATTGAATTATGAAACACATCAGCGTAAGCGCCGCCATAATCGTGCGCACAAATCCGCAGACTCAAAAAAAAGAACTC
>JAEDJS010000045.1 GCA_016296205.1 Treponema sp.
GAGTCAAGGGCTTGAGAGAGTTTTAGCCTAATTATTAAGCGGTGGATTAGTGAAGAGCACTTCATAACTTCCATCGCTTTTTTTATATTTTTAAGGTAACCAATTTATGACTGTACTAGACGCAATGAAAAATAAACAGCCTTTTGTGGCAACCTACGATAAAATTCCGGGATATATACAAGACAAAACCCGTTCACTAATTTTTGAATTTAATCATCTGCCACCAGAAAAGTATGAACGCTCTCAAGAAATATTAAAACTACTTTTTGGTACATGGAATAAAGACGTTCATATCAATCAACCATTTTACTGCAATTACGGATGCAACATTCATGCAGAAGGTTTTCTTCTTGTAAATTTTAACTGCACATTTCTTGACAACGCAGCCATCACTTTTGGGAAAAACTGTCTTATTGCCCCTGGAGTTGTAA
The DNA here is from genome assembly GCA_016296205.1 of Treponema sp. Classification (GTDB taxonomy): domain Bacteria; phylum Spirochaetota; class Spirochaetia; order Treponematales; family Treponemataceae; genus Treponema_D. Next base: position 432 of record JAEDJS010000045.1, read on the forward strand.
TTTCCACTATTTCCCACGGGATTCATCCTGACCAGAGACTTATGTTTGACAATGCAAAACCTGTTACTTTAAAAGACAATGTTTGGGTTGGAGCAAATTCCACAATTTTGGGCGGTGTTACAATTGGCGAAAATTCAATAATCGGAGCAGGCAGTGTTGTAACAAAAAATATTCCGGATAACGTAATCGCTGTTGGGAATCCTTGCAAAGTATTAAGGTCTATCACCCAGGAAGACAAAATTGAACCAGACAAATTTGATTCAATATAAATAAAAAGGAGTTGATTAAAAATTTATGGGAGTGATTAAAAATTTATGGGCGTTTTAATTTTACTATTGACTGCAATCATTTGGGGAGCTTCATTTGTTTCCCAAAGTGTTGGTGCCGAAAGCGTTGAACCTTTTACGTTTATGGCAATTCGTACTTTAATGGGAGCCACAGTTCTTGTTCCTTTTATATTAATCCGGGACAAGGTTGAATCAAAAAAAATGACTCAGAAGCAAATTGCCCAGAGAAAAATAAGTAATAAAAAATCAATCTTCTACGGAATGATTCTAGGAGTATTTCTTGCCATAGCAACAAACCTTCAGCAGTACGCATTCTATTATTCCACTGCCGGCAAAATAGCCTTTGTTACTGCCATGTATATGTTTTTTGTACCAATTGCTGGATTATTTCTAAAAAAGAAAATTCCACTGCTAACATGGATTTGCGTTATTGCGGGATTTATTGGACTTTATTTTTTATGCTTCAAAGGCGGCGAAGATTTTTCCATCAACAAAGGAGACATACTTGCTTTAATCTGCGCAATTTTTTTTACAGGACAAATTCTTTGCATCGAAAAATTTTCCCAAAGCTGCGACGGAATTAAGCTAAGCTGTGCCCAATTTTTTACAGCGGGAATTATCTCTCTTATTCTAATGTTGATGTTTGATCACCCAAAATGGTCGGGAATTATTCAGGCAGGACCTGCACTTTTATATTCCGGAATTTTAAGTTGTGGAGTAGCATACACTCTGCAGGTTGTAGGACAAAAACGATGTGAGGCAACAATTGCAAGTCTTGTAATGTGCATGGAATCTGTTTTTGCCGCACTCTTTGCCGCAATATTAATTCATGAAAGATTAACAGGACGGGAAATACTTGGCTGCGTAATTATGTTTACTGCAATTGTTGTTTCTCAATTAGTTGATTTAAAAAAGAAACCAGTTGAAGAATAAAAATACATAAATTGAATAGAAGTCACGAAGATTTCTATTCAATTTATAAATTTTAATTTCTACAAATCGATTTTTTCAAAACGCTTAACCGATATACACAAACTTACTGATGTTACCAAAATATAAATAATTGATCCAATTCCCAAAACGTACAACTGTCTTAAATCAAATCCAGTCTGGCCCAAAAACTCAAGCCCTGGAAAATGAGAAATAGACTCACCAATTGCAACTACAATAAAAGCCATCAAACTGAACACAAAAAATGGGATTCCATATTTGTATCCGGTTTTAAAAAATCCACCCACAAAGAAAATATTGAACATAGCAAAAACTATAAGAGTCCAGCCAAGGAAAGCAGCGTTAGCATTCATCAATGGGTTTTCTGTGTAAACCGTTGCATCTTTAAGCAGCATCATTCTAATTATTGCAAACAATGTTATCAGCAAAAAAGAAATCAACTCTACAATTACAGTGAATTTATATTTTGATTTTACAATATCCTTTTTTGAAACCGGAAGCATCACGGAATAAAAAATATCATTGGCTTCGTTATAAAATCTGAATGTCTGAAAAATTCCCATGCATACGAAAAAAGCTCCCATTTCAATTGGATAACCTGGAATAAAAGTCATCAACGTAAATGCAATAAAAATATAAGTAATTGGAACTGAAGCAAGAACGAATTCTTTTTTTAAGAGTGCACTTTTTGTTGTCATAAAACAATCTCCTCTTTCTCGAGTTTAACCATAATTTCTTCCAGAGAACCACCACCCTGATTTTGGATGAATTGATCTTTGGAAGCACTGTCCACAATTTTGCCCTGTTTGATATAAGTAATTGAATCAGCACACTTTTCCAAATCACTTGTAATGTGTGTAGAAAACAAAATTGAAGTTCCCTTTTCCCTAAGCTTTTCAAAAATCGTTAAAAGTTCATCTCGGGAAACTGGATCTAATCCGGAGGTTGGTTCATCAAGAATTAATAATTTTGCTCCATGACTAAGTGCCAGCACCAGGTTGAATTTTACCTTCATTCCTTCCGATAATTCCTTTGGCTTTTTATTTTCATCCAATTTAAAAGCTGTCATAAATTTTGTATATAATTCGTCGCTCCATGACGGATAAAAATTCTTTGTAACTTTTGCAATTTTCTTTAAACTTTTTAGGGGATAATAATTGATTCCACCAGGGGCATAACCAATCATCTGTTTAATCTGATCATCATTGTCTTTTAACTCATTACCAAAAAAATTAATATTCCCAGAATCTGAGTGAACCAAATTCAAAATTGATTTAATCGTTGTTGTTTTGCCTGCACCGTTTCTTCCAATAAACCCCATGATGCTTGCTTCTTGAATTTCAAAGCTTACATCACTTAACTGGAATGCGGGATATTTTTTGCAAAGATTTTTAATCTCAAGAACCTTGCTCATTATTAATCCTCCTAATTATTTGTTTGTGAAGGAAATATTTTCTTCATTATTTCCGTGAACATATTTTGCGGTGGAATTGCCATACCTTTTTTTTCATCACCAAGAATCAGAACTGTATCACCAGGATTAATGTTAAAGATTTCACGGGCCTGCTTTGGAATAACAATTTGCCCCTTTTCTCCAACTGTTGCAGTCCAGGCATATTTACCTTTCTTTCCTACATCTTTCTTTTTTGCCATAAATTTCCCTCTGTTATAAAAAGGATATAATTCATATTAGTTATACAAATCATACTTTTTATTTTTATTTTTGTCTACTGCTTTTCAATTTTCAGCAATTCACAGGGAATGAGTAAACCTGGTTACGCTGACTACACTTGAATTAAGAAGCGCAAACATTGGATTTAGACTTGTGGGAAAATAATTTTATTCTTGCAAAGTTTTTCCTTTACTAATAAAATTAAAAAAATGAAACTCTTCAAATCAATTTTCATTGCATCAGTTATTATTTTTATTTTCTCTGGATGCGCTCAAAAAAAATCTCCTCTTGTAATTGAAGCCATGAACACAGTCTGCACAATCAACGCATTTAACGATGGAGATAAAAAACTTTACTCTGAAATTTCAAATGAGTTAAAGCGCCTGGAAAATTTATTTTCCCGCCACATTCAAACTTCTGCTACAAGTTTAATAAATCAAAATGCAGGCAAAAATCCAGTTGAAGTGCCAGATGAATTTATTTATGTTCTGCAAACTGCTTTAGAATTTTCAAAACTAACAGAAGGACAATTTGATCCAACAATCGGGCCAGTTGTAGACCTATGGGGAATTGGCACCAGCCATCAGCAGATACCAGAGGATTTGGAAATTCTTCACAAAAAACTTCTTGTTGATTACAGACGTGTTTCTGTTATAGACAATAAAGTTTTTTTATCACTTCCCCACATGAGCCTTGATTTTGGTGCAATTGCAAAAGGATACGCTTCTGACTGCCTGGTAAAAATTCTACAAGACAACAATGTAAAAAAATGCGTAATTGATTTAGGGGGCAACATTACTGTTTTTGGAACAAAAGAAAATAATTTGCCCTGGAAAATTGGAATTAAAAATTATGACAAATATCTTGAAGTTGACGGCGGAACAAATATTGTTACAAGCGGCAATTACGAAAGATATTTTGAACAGGACGGAAAAATTTTCTGTCACATAATCAATCCTAAAACTGGCAGACCAGTAGATTCAAATTTAAAAGGCGCCACTGTTTGCAGCAAAAGCGGCCTTAGAGCAGATATTTTAAGTACATGTGCTTTTATCCTTGGAGAAGACAATTTTTATAATCTCCTGGGAAACTATCTTCTCCAGGACGAAAAGGTTTTATTCTATTAAAAAATACAATTAAAATATAAAGTTGGAGCCTTGTACTTTAATTCAAAATAAAGACTTCTTCCCCGGCCGCCATCTGTAAGTTCTGTTTCTAAAACTGTTGTAAGACCTTCCAAATTTTAATTGTTATTAATTAAGTTGAATTTCACAAGTTGAATTAAATCAATTTTTTGCCATCACTAAAAGCCTGACCAACTTTCTGCCCGATTCCGTAATATCCGTGATTACTTGCATCGTATGTAATTGGTTTAAGTTTTTTAATATCGATATTTCCGTTTTCGTCAAGAATGCTTTCGTCTGCACGAACATTTACAATTTTTCCAACATAGTGCATTTCGTCTTTTCCGTTACCTTCAATTTTAAGAAGTTCACATTCAAGACAAAGTGGAAGCTGATCAATTACTGGAGCGTTTACAAATTCACTTTTAGAAGTTGTAAAACCAGCTTTCTGCATTTTGTCTATTGTGTCGTTTCCGCTTACGATGCCCACATAATCACATGGAACTACTGTTTCTTCTGTTGCGATACTAACTGTAAATGCTTTGTTAAGATCAATATTTTCTGTTGTCTTATGTTTAGAAAGACTGATTACAATCTGATCTGCTTCTACAATTCCACCCCAGGCGGCATTCATTGCATTTGCTTTTCCATTCTTATCATAGGTGGCAAGAATCAGAACCGGCATTGGAAACATAAATGGTTTTGGTCCAAAATTTTTCATAATATTACTCCTTAAATAACTAAAAAAGGTCCCCCATCAGTTGATAGGAGACCCTCTGTGCCATGCGTACCTGCGGTCCGCGTGCTTATAGGAAGCCATTATAGGCGTCGCTTACGCGACTTGTGCATACGAGCTAAAGCTCGTTTGCATATAGGTAATTATTGTATTCGTCGCTTACGCGACTTGTGCATCATTGCAACTTATTGCTCTCTATTAACACAATCCCTGTGCCATCATAGCACGAGCTACTTTGAGGAAGCCGTAGATGTTTGCGCCAGAAACGTAATCCCCTTCTGTTGCATATTCTTTTGCTGTGTTCCATGCGTTGTCGTGAATCTGTGTCATAATGCTCTTAAGTTTTGCATCAACTTCTTCACTTGACCATGAAAGGCGTTCACTGTTCTGAGACATTTCAAGACCAGATACTGCAACACCACCAGCATTAGAAGCTTTACCAGGAGCAAAACGAACATTGTTCTTCTGGAGGTAAGCAATAGCTTCTGCACGTGTAGGCATGTTTGCACCTTCTGCAACAAGTTTAACACCGTTTGCTACCAGTTTTTCTGCATCTTCAAGATAGATTTCGTCCTGAGTTGCACATGGGAATGCATAGTCTGCTTTTACTCCCCATGGTTTTTCGCCAGCAAAGAATTTTGCCTTTGGATATTTCTTTACGTATTCGCTGATACGTGCTTTTGTTGAAGCAAGTTCTGTGATGTATGATAATTTTTCTGCATCAATACCATCTTCGTCAAGAATGTATCCGCTTGAATCAGACATAGTAATTACTTTACCACCCAGCTGGTTGATTTTTTCTGTAGCATACTGAGCAACGTTACCCTTACCAGAAACGAGACATGTTTTTCCCTTGAAATCTGTTCCCATTTTTGCGAGCATACATTCTGCAAAGTAAATAAGACCATAACCAGTAGCTTCTGGACGAATCAAAGATCCACCAAAATCAAGACCTTTACCTGTCAAAACACCTGTCCACTGGTTTGTGATTCTCTTATACTGACCGAACATCCATGCAACTTCACGTCCACCAACACCTTTATCACCAGCTGGAACGTCTGTGTCTGCACCAATATGGCGATACAATTCTGTCATAAAGCTCTGGCAGAAGCGCATAACTTCACCATCAGATTTTCCGTGAGCATCAAAGTCAGCACCACCTTTACCACCACCCATTGGAAGAGTTGTAAGAGAGTTTTTGAGAACCTGTTCGAATCCCAAGAATTTAAGAACGTCCAAACCTACTTCTGGAGAGAAACGGAGACCTCCTTTGTAAGGTCCAATAGCACTGTTGAACTGAACACGGAAACCGCGGTTAACATGTGCAACACCTTTATCATCTGTCCAAGGTACACGGAACATAATGATTCTTTCTGGTTCTACAAGACGTTCCAGAACAGCTGTTGCTTCAAGCTGTGGCATCTTATCTACAACAGGTGAAATTGTTTCAAGAACAAGTCCTGCTGCCTGAAGAAAGTGATCCTGATCGGCATAGCGAGCGCTGATGTCGTCCCATACGCGTTTACAATAAGCGTTTGAAATTTTGTATTCCATTTTAATCTCCAAATGTAACTTAATTAACAACCTAAAATTAACATTTACTGAAAAATCTTAAGTAAAATTAAATATGTTACCGTCCATAGAATAATATTTTTTATAATCTTTGTAAATTATTTTGAATTGAAATTTCAAAAAAAAATACAAAAAATGATTTGCGCAAAAAAATAGCAGAAATCCAATAAAATGAACCTCTGCCTAACAATTAATTCATTCAGAAACTCTTCCAAGCATCTGATCAATTCTGTTATGTTCTTCTTCCATACGTGACATAATATGGTCAATAAAATCCTGCTTTGGATCTTCTGCATTTTCTGGTTCTTTTGCCATAAATTCTTTTCTATATGATTTACAGTCAATAACCGGAAGTCCTCCCATAACAAGTGTTACAGGTTCAATATAATCAGCAAGCATATCTTCTGGGTTTTCTGGGTTGATTGTAAGAATTGAACCGTTAATGCTAACCAAAAGACAAATGTCAAACTGGCGGATATATGAATCAATTTCACGAAGGCCACGTTTTGTTTCTGGTTTACCTGGTCTGTAGCGTGTACCTGATGGGAAAACAAGAATAACTTCTCCACGTTCCTTACAGGCACTCATGGCACGCATAGCCGCAAAGTTGATTTTTTTAGCTCTGGTTTCTTCTAAAGCAATTTCTTCTTCACTGGCACCAGAAGCGGCCATACTCTTCTGTGAACGGGTTGGATAAATAACAACACGAGTAAAACTTTCTGCATAAGCCTTAACCATTGGATCTGCTTCATTCAACTTCATGCCTGCAATTGCAACAATTTTTTCTGAAAGTGCTGCTACATCCGGATCACCACTTTTTTCTAGAAGGTAAAGAAAACTTGGAAGATCTGTATTAGAAAAATGTTCACAGAGAATAAGACCTTTTTTGCCGTTTTTAACCTGTGTTGCAAAATCCTTAAAATTTTCCATTCCTTCCAGGTGACTGTCTGGTTTTGCATTTTCAATTACAAGCTGGTCCATAATTTTGCGTGTATGCGGATTTGCCGGCTGGTAAACGTTTGTTTCATCAATTTTGCTTGATGCTTTTGAAGCGGCTCCAAGCTGTGCAAAAATTGGGGCATACTTTTCACGAAGTGTAATTGCCATTTGAATAATCTCCTTAGATCCTTGTTCTATTTAACCTTTTTGAATTCAAAACTCATGGAAATTTTATTATTTTCCAGAATATAATCATAGGAGCTTGTGTATCGGTTTTTACCATACTTTTTGATAACCAGATTTCTAAGCCCCCCAGTCATATCAACCGGAAAAAGATTCATTTTAATAGAAGAAATCGACAGGTTATGAGCTTCACAAAATTCCTGGGAATATGTAAATTCCTGGGTTGCAACCTTATCATTCCAGACAAAAGGTGCTACTGCATTTGCAGCCATTGCATCCTGAACATAACGCAGATCTTCTTCAACATCAATGGAATTGCAGTCAATTGTTCCCTTGTATTTACCAGATTCACAGATTGCAAAATCTTCGTCTTCAGTTCCCTGAATGGAATACACAATGCTATGGTTTTCTTTTACAGGCATTGAATAAAGTTTATCACCCTTCATTCGTTCCATTACCGAAATCTGATTGATTTTAAAATTCCATTTGCCTTCGCTAAGTTCAAAATCCTCTGCGGACATAATTGATTTCCCGCAGGAAGCCATTGTTAGAGCACACAAAATACTTGCTGCCAAAATTGATAATCTAGAAAATTTCATGATCAATATTATATCAGATATTACAAAAAATTTAAATATGTAAATTATCGGCATATGAAACAGACACAATTAAGTAAAATTGTGCTTTTATTTTTCTAAAATTTAGAATAAACTATAGATATGATAATAGAAGAATTAGGGAAACTCATTACAGATACAAAAGAACTTGTAGAAATTTTTGAAAAACACAACCCAATTACAAATGAAGAATTCTTTGTTGATAAAATCAAAGCAACAATTGAAGAAATGGCAAATACTTGTATTCAAAATAAAGACGAATGCAAAGATTTTCTAAAATGGATGGATGAACACGAATTCTACACATCTCCAGCATCCACAAAATTCCATGGTGATTTTCCCAACGGACTTTGCGCCCACTCACTGATGGTTACTTACCAGGCACTTAAACTTGCTCCTGCAATTTTTTCTGACTGGTTTAAATCTAAAACAGTAGAACAGTTTACTTTTACTGCAGAAGATATTTTTGTTGCTTCAATTTCCCACGATTTTTGCAAGGCTGGATTTTATTCAACTAAAACAAGAAATCAGAAAGACATTTTTGGCAACTGGAAACAAGTTCCATACTACACCGTTAAAACCGATGTAAGAAATCTTGGCCACGGAAACGAAAGTGTTCTTTTACTTTTAGAAACAATGCCTTCATTTATAAAAAAACGGGGGGTTATAGAAGCAATTAGCAGACACATGGGATTCAGTGATTTAACCGATACAGAAAAATTGAATTATTCAAACTTTTTGCAGAATCCACTGGTGCTGTTAATTCAACTTGCGGACCAGAGTGCATCCGGATGGTACGATTACTAGAATTTAAGGCGGCATAAAATTGATTAGACGAGCAAATGCAGAAGATGTAGAAAACGTAAAGGAACTTTTAAAACAAGTGCTTAAAGTTCACGCAGATGGAAGACCAGACATTTTTATTGCTGACACAACAAAATATACAAATGAAGAATTGATTGAAATTTTCAACGATGATTCAAAACCTGTTTTTGTTTATGTTGATAAAAACGGCAAGGCAGTTGGACACGCATTCTGTTTAATAGAAGAAATCAAAAACTGCAACAACATGCACGACATGAAATCAATTTACATTGATGACATTTGTGTTGACCAAAATCACCGCCACCAGGGAATTGCCACGGCACTTTACAACCATGTAATTGATTATGCAAAAAAACTTGAATGCTATCACGTTACTTTAAATGTCTGGGAAATAAATCCTGGAGCAAAACAATTTTACCAGTCAATGGGAATGAAGCCCCTTAAAACTACAATGGAATTAATTATTTAAAATTTTATTATTTAAACCAAGCGGAGGTATTAAAATGGACAACAAAGCATTATTCAAAATGAGTTACGGCGTTTTTATGCTTTCTACTAAAAGTGGAGGCAAAACAAACGGCTGTATTATCAACACAGGAATGCAGGTTGCAAACAGTCCTACACGAATTGCAATTTCTGTATTAAACACAAACTACACTTGTGACCTTCTTAAAGAAAGTGGATTGTTTACTCTAAGCATACTGGATCAAACAGTAAAATATTCCACATTCCAGCATTGGGGATTGCAGTCTGGAAGAGATGTAAACAAACTGCAGGATTTAAACCTTCCTGAAGATTTAAACGGCATTCCATATCTTTCAGAAAATACCTGTGCAGTAATCAGTTGCAAAGTAGTTGATAAAATCGATCTTGGAACTCACACCATGTTTATTGGCGAAGTTGTTGACGCATTTTCTACCAGTGACAATGCCCCGTTAACTTACTCTGAATATCACAGCAAAATCAAACCAAAACCTGAATCTACAGCACCAAAAACCCAGAAAAAAATCGTGGGCTGGAGATGTAAAATTTGTTTCTATATTTACGAAGGTCCGGAATTGCCAGAAGATTTTGTCTGCCCGATGTGTGGTCACCCAAGGGAAGATTTTGAACCAATTTACGAAGATTAAAAATTCAATTTAAAACAAAAAAAGGTCCTGGATAATCAAAACAAATTATTCAGGACCTTTGCATTTGTTACTTACAATTAGTAATTTTCTGCATTTACTTCAAAATAGCTCTGTGGGTGAGCACATGTTGGGCATACTGCTGGAGCTTTTGTTCCAACAACAATGTGACCACAGTTACGGCATTCCCAAACTTTTACTTCGCTTTTTTCAAATACCTGTGCAGTTTCTACATTCTTAAGAAGTGCACGGTAGCGTTCTTCGTGGTGCTTTTCGATTGCAGCAACCATGCGGAACTTTGCAGCCAAAGCTGTGAATCCTTCTTCTTCTGCTGTCTTTGCAAACTGATCATACATATCTGTCCATTCATAATTTTCGCCATCTGCTGCAGCAGCAAGATTTGCTTTTGTATCGCCAATTCCTTCCAATTCTTTGAACCACAGCTTTGCATGTTCTTTTTCGTTGTCTGCTGTTTTAAGGAACATTGCACTAATCTGTTCGTAACCTTCTTTTTTTGCTACTGATGCAAAATAAGTGTACTTGTTGCGAGCCTGTGATTCACCAGCAAATGCTGTCTGAAGATTTTTTTCTGTCTGTGTACCTGCGTACTTGTTTGCCATGATTTTTCTCCTGACTATTATTTATAAAAATTATTTTTGATTCTTCCACAACCCGTGGAGATTGCACAATTCATAAACTGCAACAAATTCTTCGTCATCAGACAATGTGAATTTTGCAGATGGCTTTTCGCCTGGTTTAAGGTTTTTCTGCTGGAAACCTTTTGTTGTTTCAACAATAACCCATTCAATATAGTGAGCGTCAATCATAGGATGTTCAACTTCACCAACAGTAACTGTAACGTTTTTTCCGTCAATAACAAACTGTGGAACGTGTTTTTCAAGTGCTCCATCAGATGTACCAGGAACCAATTCAACCATATTGTCGCCGCAGCAAACAACTGGTACTCCTGTTTCTTTTAACACTGCGATAATCTGACCACAATGCATACATTTGTAAAATTTCATACTTCATCCTCCTTTTTTAACTGCAATATTTTTAAGCGCTGCAATCTTCGCACATATAATAAAGCTGTAAATCATAACTATCAATTTTGACTCCAGCCTCTTTTTCTAATTCCTTCTTACGACTTTTTAGAAATAAATCTTTTATTGCTCCACAATTTTCGCAAATCAAATGATCATGGGGCATAACTTTATCGTAATGTGCAGGTTGATTTGGAATCGTTATTTCTCTTATCAATCCGTCCTGGCACAAAGCACTTAAATTATTGTAAACCGTTGCCAGGGACATTGAATTTTCACCATCTGCCAGAATTCTGTACACTTCTTCTGCTGTTGGATGGCATGCTTCCGATTCTATCAACTCAAGAATTATTTTTCCATTCTTGGTCATTTTTATACTCTTATTATTAGAATAATTCTAAATTTAAATATTGTCAACACGCTACAGAATTTTTTATCGCTACAGAATTTTTTGCGCAATTCCCACAAAACAGTTTTTTCATTAAACTACTTGCTATGACTCTTCAAAAACTTTACAGCTATACCCGCCAGTGCATTCAGCAATTCGACCTGATTCAGGAAAATGACAAAATTCTAGTAGGGCTTTCTGGTGGTAAAGATTCACTTGCACTTCTTTATGCCCTTGCCGGACTTAGAAAATTTTATCCCCAGAAGTTTCAAATTATTGCTGTTACCGCCGATCTTGGATTTGGAAATTTTGATCTGTCGCCTCTTCAAAAAATCTGTGATGAATTACAAGTTGAATATCACATTCTCAAAACAGAAATTGCTCAAATATTAAAACAAAAAATTCAGAAGGGAACATATTGTGCCATGTGTGCAAAATTACGCAAAGGAGCAATCAACAATTTTGCTAAAGAAAAAGGCTGCAATAAAGTTGCCTATGCTCACCACCAGGACGATTTAATAGAAACAATGATGCTTTCATTAATCTATGAAGGTCAATTCTACACCTTTGCTCCCAAAACTTATTACAAAGAAGCAGACATTACAGTTATCCGTCCAATGATAAATATTCCGGAAAATGACATAATCGGTTTTAGAAATAAATACTCATTGACTTGCGTTAAAAATCCCTGCCCAAACGATGGAATAACCCGCCGCCAGTATGTAAAAAAACTGATTGCTCAAATCAACAAAGACAATAAAGGCGTTAAAACAAAAATGTACAATGCAATTCTCAAGGGAAAAATTTACGACTGGCAATAACATTCAACTTTTCTCTCTTTATTGACAGATTTTTTTCAGAATTCTATAATGAATCAAACTTTAGCATTATTAAAGTAAATTTATTGTGACTAAAGTTCAAACTGCAATGGAAATTTTAAAACCAATGAACAAACAACAGATAATTGAACATCTTTTGCTCTCTTTTAAAAAGTATTACGATATTTACAAAACTCAAGATGAACTCCAGCAAGTTGAATTAAAAGACTATTATGCTCTTGCAGAATTTCATTCTATCAATCAACAGTATTTTCTTGTTAAATCACTTCACATTTCCGATGCCGATGAACACGAATACGTTTACTTTGCTCTATTCGATGAACTGAATCAGGAGCAATTGAATTCAATCTCAGAAAAAACCTGGAACGCTGGTCTGCAAAAAATAAACGTTTACAATGGACATAAAAAATCAGACATTAAACTTATCATCATAGCAGACAAATTTTCTGAAGACCTTAAAAAAACTGCAAAAAAAATCAAATATAGAAAAAATTTTAAACACGGACTTTATGGCTGGAGTGATTTTCATCTTCTTGCCTTTGATGTGGAAAATCAGTCTTTTGCCTGCAACCGATATGGCAAAGATTTAACAAAGCTTTTAAAGTTCACAATTCAAAAGTAATTTATTCTTTAGGAGGAATAAAATAAAATGTCAGCTTTACTTATTATTTTAGCGGCTATTGCATTGCTGTTCTGTGGTTATGTATTCTACGGTTCATGGCTTGCAAAAAAGTGGGGCATTGATCCTGCCCGTAAAACTCCAGCAGAAGAACATCCTGACGGAGTTGATTATGTTACTGCAAAACCTGCAGTATTGATGGGACACCATTATTCTTCAATTGCTGGTGCCGGTCCAATTAATGGTCCTATTCAGGCCGCAATTTTTGGATGGATTCCTGTATTTTTGTGGTGTGTAATCGGTGGTATTTTCTTTGGTGGCGTTCAGGACTTTGGCTCCCTTTTTGCATCAATCCGCAATGATGGAAAAACTGTCGGAGAAATCATCAGCCAGTCCATGGGAAAAATTGCAAAGAAGCTTTTCATCATCTTTACTCTTATGGTTTTAATTCTTGTTATTGCATCCTTTGTTAACGTTGTTGCCGGAACATTTATGACAACTGCCAGTGAAATTGCAGATGGAGCAAAAGCATTTGGATTCACACTTAATCCAACAAACAATCAGACAACTGCAATGATTTCTCTTCTCTTCATTGTAATTGCTGTTTTTTATGGACTTATGACAAACAAAGGCGGAATGAAAGTTCTTCCTGCTACAATCATCGGTGTAGTTGCTGTAGCTGCAATTGTTTTGTTTGGCCTTAAAGTTGGTTTTATTATGAACCGCACAGGCTGGATTATTGTTATTGCTGCATACATTACAATTGCTTCTCTTTTACCTGTCTGGATTATGCTTCAGCCACGTGATTATCTTTCTTCATTCCTTCTTTACGGAATGATGATTGTTGCTGTTGCCGGAATTATATTCAACGCATTTAAGGGAAATGTAAAATTTGAAATGCCAGCATTTACAAGTTGGAATGTTAACGGACAGACAATGTTCCCAATGCTTTTTATCACAGTTGCATGTGGTGCATGTTCTGGATTTCATTCGTTGATTGCTTCTGGTACAACTTCAAAGCAGCTGGATTCAGAAAAGAATGCAAAGCTTATCGGTTATGGTTCCATGCTTGTTGAATCTGCACTGGGAATTATTTCTTTGATAGCAGTTGGATGTGTTTACAGTCAGAGAGCAAAATACGGTTCACCAACAGCAATTTTTGGAAGCGGTATTGCATCTATGTTTGGAGCTGCAGGCACACCAGTTTATAACACAATCTGTGCCCTTCTTACTCTTGCAGTTTCTGTTTTTGCACTTACTTCTCTTGATACTGCAACAAGATTAAGTCGTTTTATGTTCTCAGAAATGTTCCTCAAAGATGGCGAAAAAGAATGGAAAGATGCAAAGGGAATTAGAAAAATTCTTGCACATCCATTGTTCGGCACTTTATTAATGGTATTAATCGGATCAACACTGGGATTTATGAAACTTTCTGCAATCTGGGGACTGTTCGGAGCTGCCAACCAGCTTCTTGCAGGAATCGCACTGATGGCCGTTGCTGCCTGGCTTGGTGAAGTTGGAAAGAGCAACAAGATGTTCTTTATTCCAATGATCTTCATGCTTGTTGCAACTTTATCATTCCTCGTAATGACAATCGTTAACAAGTTTAAACTCTGCTTTGGATTGATTGCAGAAAAAGCCGCAGTCTGGGGCGACTGGTTCCAGTTGATATTTGCCCTTGGAATGGTTGTTCTTGCTGTTATCCTTATTGTAGTTGGAATAAAAACTTTTGCAAAACAGATTAAAAATAAAAAATAATTAATCGGTTTAAAATTTTTAACGGTTCTGCAATTTGCAAAAAATGTGGCCGGTATTTTTTTGCTCCCCTCGGCTCAAGCGTAAATGCCTGCCGAACCTGGGCTCCGTTTTTTA
>JAEDJS010000046.1 GCA_016296205.1 Treponema sp.
CCAAAGAGATTCCGGATCAGGTCCGGAATGACACCGTCTGTCATGCTGAACTTGATTCAGCATCCCACTATGATACTAATTTCTTGGACAGCCCCCTTTTTTATTTTAAAATAAATACCTCATCCCACAAAAAAAATTTTTTCCTCCCCCATGTGTCGCAAAAGAGATTCCGGATCAGGTCCGGAATGACATCCTCGGCAATATATCCGGAATGACACCGGGTGTGTGTCATGCTGAACAAAAGGGCGTCATCCTGAACTCCGATTCAGGATCTCTTTCCAAAGAGATTCCGGATCAAGCCCGGAATGACATCCTCGGCAATATATCCGGAATGACGCCGGGTGTGTGTCATGCTGAACCTGATTCAGCATCTCTCTTGAAAATATAACAATAATAAATTATCTCTAATATTTTAAGTTTAATTAAACATTTGCGAAAAAAAATTAAAAAAAATTATTTCATTAGTTTAAAGTGTATGAGATAATTTAAATAAGAATTAATATTGCAGCTTACAGGCTGTATTTCCATGGAGGATGGAGATGAAATTTAGAAACACTTTAGTTGCTTTGACTTTAGCTCTTACTGCACTTGTAGTGTCTTGTAGGAATCCTTTTATTCCAAAGGAAGAACCTGCTAAAGTTTATACACTCAACTATTATTTGGATGCAGAAGCTTATACTGAAGAAGATGTTGCTTTAACAGATACTTCTTCTGATGCTTTTACTCTTCGCACAATTGATGAAGTTTTTGAGAACTGTGATTCGGATAAAGCTCCAGATACATACAAACCAGGTTATGAGTTTGCTGGCTGGTTTGATATTGAAGAAGAAATCGATTATGAAGAAGAAGATACGGTTTCTGTTTCAGAGTTTACAAATGATGTTCATCACTTTGTTGCAAAATGGGTAGAAAAAGGTACACTAACAAAAATTGAATACACAATTAAACTTGTTTACCAGGATACAGAAGGTGGTAAAGTAGAAGGAAAGAGCGATTATACACTTCCTGAAAAATATCAGAATGGCAAAAGTGTAAATCTTGATTCTTACATCAGTGCAGACGGTTATACATTTGATTCAATTAAGATTAAAGATTCTCTACGTACAGGAAAGCTTTATACTGTTTCTTCTTCTGATGCAGACAGCTCAAAATTAATTACAATCAAAATTATAATGAGGAAAAACGGAATTGCAGAAATTCCTGCAACTGATTTTACTCTCCAGGCTTTTGCTTCTACAATGAAAGTTGGTGCAAATCCTGCTACCATTAAGGTTGAATCATTTATTCCTGCCGATGCAAATAGTGGAAAATCATTGACTTATACTTCAAGTAACGATTCTATTGCTACTGTTAGCGAAAGCGGTCTGGTAACTCCTCATGCTAAAGGTGATGTTGTAATTACAGTTGCTCTTGCAAATAAACCATCAGTAAAGAAAGTAATCAATATTGCTGTTACAGAAGAAATTCCACTTCCACCTGTAACAAAAACACTTAAATCTCTTGAAGTTGTAAATACTGGAACTGCTGAAGCTCCTGCATTTGCTGCAACTGCAAAATATACAGACGATACATCTAAGGATGTAACAGCCAGCGTTACATGGACAAGCTCAAACCCAGATGTTGCTTCCATCAGCAATGGTGCAGTTACTCTTATTGCAGCGGGTGAAACAGTAATTTCTTCTTCTTACACAGAAGGTTCAGTTACTAAAAATGGTGCAAAACAGACAGTAACTGTTACTCAGCAGGGTGGTGGAGCAAGTTTTGACGATAAAGTTATTATCTTTGTAAAAGCTGGCAGTGCTCCTCTTCTTTGGGCCTGGGAAGATGGCGGTGTTGAAATAAGTAAAGCAAAAGGTCTTACTTGGGACACACAGGTTCCTATGGTTTCTGCAACAACTGAATACATGACAGATCCTAGTGGCTGGTATATGGAAGATTTTACAAATCAGGTAACTCCCGGTAAAACTAAAATAATACACTTCAAGTTGAATAAATCAAACCCTGAAATAACTGGTGCTGCTCAGACCTTCTGGTACGATGGTTCATCTGTTTCAACAACAAATCCAAGTCCTGTACCTAGCGGCCCTGTAACACTTTCTGCAACAGTAAAAGAAGAAGTAATTATTGAACCAACAATTCCAACTATTACTATTAATCCGGCTTCTGGAACAATCCAGCAGAATGGTAAGGTTACAGTTACAGTTAAAGCAAATAACGGAACACTTTCAAGTGCATCTGTAAAAGTAACTGGCGGTGCAACAATTACAAAAACATTAAGTGATTTTAATAATAATGGTGTCTGTGTAATTAGGGCATCAGAAATCGGTGCTGGAAAAACAGTTTCTATTAGAGCAGAGGCTGCAAACGAAGCTGGTAGTGCAGAACCAGTAAGTGTAAATATTACAGTTTCTAGCGAAGAACCACCTGTTGCAAGTGATGATTTTGACTGGAACAATGCTAACGTATACTTTGTTCTTACAGACCGTTTTTATAACGGTGATACAAAAAATGACAACAGTTATGGTCGTGTAAATAAAGATGTTCCTGCTGTTGCAACATTCCATGGTGGAGACCTTAAAGGTCTTACAGATAAAATGGATTACTTTAAGGAACTTGGTGTAAACGCAATCTGGATTTCTGCTGCATACGAACAGATGCACGGTTGGACAGGCGGTGCAAATGATGCGTTCCCACATTATGCATTCCATGGTTACTATGCTCAGGACTGGACTTGTACAGACCAGAATATGGGTACTGTAGAAGAACTCAGAACTTTTGTTAACACATGTCATGAAAACGGTATCCGTGTTGTTATGGATATTGTTATGAACCACACAGGTTATGATAACTGGCAGGACCAGATTGACTATGATTTTGGTGGATTTAAAGATTCTGCTTCTCAATATGATTCAGCATGTTTTTCTACAAATGGCAAATATCTTAAAGGTGGCGATGACTGGGGTACAGACTGGTCAGTTTCTGACGGTACAGGATTTGACAAGTGGTGGTCTTCATGGGTTCGCGGTTTCGATGGTAAAGGTGGTTATGAAGCACCAGGTGGTGATGAACTTACAAGATCACTTTCACATTTACCTGATGTTGTTACAGAAAAAACAGGTAGTTACGCAATTCCAACATTCCTTAAGACAAAATGGACAAAAGAAATTTCAAACTCAAATGTAGTTTCTAAAGGAAATACAACAGGTAATAAATTTGTTGATTACCAGAACCCTTCTGTTGCAAATGTAGACTGGTACAACAAATCTGGTGACTGGCGTGCAGACAACAAAGGTGCTCCTGCAGATTACATTATTGTATGGCTTTCTGCATGGGTACGCGAAGTTGGTATTGACGGCTTCCGCTGTGATACTGCAAAACATGTTGGAAAAGACAGATGGGGGCAGTTGAAGGATGCTGCTAATGACGCTCTTGCAAAATGGCGTGCAGACTCTACAAAAGATAAAGGCAACAGTGATGCTGCAAACTGGGATGAAAACTTCTGGATGACAGGTGAAGCATGGGGCTGGTGCGGTGGTGATGCAGACTACTTTAGTACTGGTAAATTTGACACAATGATTGACTTCACTTACACTGGAGGTGATAGTCAAGTAGGTGCTAATTACGGTTCAAATGTTCCAAACCCAGGTGCATGGCAGGGTAGAAATGGAAATACAACACACTTTACAGGTATTTCCAGTCATGATACAAAGCTTACACGTGGTTATGATCAGACTAAAGTTGGTACTTATTTGATTCTTTTGCCAGGTGCTGTTCAGATTTACTATGGTGACGAATCTAGCCGTGAAATTCAGTATAAATCTTATGGTGACGGTGACATGTGTACTCGTGGTGACATGAACTGGTCTGATATTTCTGATTCAAAGAAAGATCAGGTTGCTCACTGGGGTAAACTTGGTAACTTCCGTAAATACAATCCTGCAGTTGGTGCTGGTGTAGTATCAAACAACGGTACAGTTCGTAAGTACAGCAAAAACGGTGTAGAAAACAATGTTGTAATTGGAATTAGCGGTACTTCAGTTACTGTTAGCGACTGTTTTGAAGATGGTACAACAGTTTACAACTGGTATGACGGTGAAAGTGCAATAGTATCTGGCGGCAGTGTAACATTTGCCGGTGGTACAGAAACACAGCCAATTCTTGTAAGCGACAGAAACCCAGCTGATTACAGATAGTTTGTAATATAGCGGACAATTAACGAGAATCATTAACCCTCCAGTTAATAATTTTCTGGAGGGAATTTTTCAATTTTTTGCGAGAAAATTATAATGAAAAAATTATCAAAGTTTATTGCTGCTGTTTTTGCAGTTTTATTGGCTTTTGCTAGTTGTGAAGTTAAAACGTCGGAAGTAAATGAACCAGTTCTTAGTGGAGTTAAAATTTCCAGCGTGGATTCATCTTTTTCTGATATTAATTTAAAAAATACCGAAAGTAAAACAAAATTTACAATAGACCTTCCTGTTGGAACAAAAAAAGTAAATGTAGAAGCAGCTTCTGATAACAATGTTAGCTTTATTTTGTATTTTAATGATGAAGAATACGAAAATAATGAAATTTTTGAATTATCTCAAGGAAGCAACCGCATTACAATTGGAGTTTTGGGCACTACTTCAAAAAAATATTATCTCTATTTGAACGTTCCTGAAAGCATTCCAGAGGAAATTCCTACAGATGAAGACCCAGAAACTCCTTCTTACGATGTTACAGTCAGCAGTGTTAAAGTTAACGGAACAGAAGCTTTGAAAAATGGAACTTCTTATTCATTTACAATTCCTTCTTCTGAAGCAGATTCACAAACAGCAGAAGTTGTTGTATCTCCATCAGACATTAATGCAACTGTTTCTGCAATTGCTCCTGTAAAAGTTTTAAGCGGAACTCCTTCAAATGTAACATTTACTGTTACAAATGGAACTGCAAGTCAAAATTACACTCTTATAATCAATTATACAAAGAGTGTAATTGAACCTGATCCAGTTTACGACGTTTCTTTAAAAAGTGTAACTGTTGGAGGAACAAGTGTTTCTGCTGCAGATAAAATTTATACTTATACAAAGAAAGGTACTGCTGACAGTTTTACAGCTAACATTGACGCCACAGCTACAGATTCTTCGGCAATAGTAACATGTTCTAAATCAAGTGTTACAGTAAGCGATGGAAGTTCAGAAAATGTTACAATTACTGTTACAAATGGAACTGCATCAGAAACTTACACTCTTATTGTAAAATATGTTAAACGTGCAACACCTCCGGCTCCACAGTCAACTCAGTACTGGACAAACAAAGACGGTGCAGTTGGTTCTTACAAGACTATTTCTTCTTTTAGTGACTGGACAGCAAACGAACGAATTGCCCAGGGTGCTGCTTATGATGATCCAAGAACATGGAAAGGTGTTCAGGAAGTACCTTATGATGTTTACGCTCTTTATGCTGCATGGGATGATACAAATCTTTATTTAATGTACGAATTGTGTAACATTGCTGATGATGATATTTTTATGACTCACGATTATGCAGGAACCGATAATGCTAACTGGGACAACCGTGATATTCCCATTGGTTTTGCTCTTAACACTGGCAGTTCTAAGTGCGTAACAAAACCAACTATTACTGCAAAAAGTATACCAATTTGGGACAAAATTGATTTCTCTGATGAAAATGGTATGGACTATATTCTTTATCATTCATCAAAATATGGCTTTGCAGAGCATAAAGGCTCATTTGTACAAGTTGGTACACCAGGTTTTTTTATTGCAGACGGAACAGGCTTCAGTTATGATAAAGATAAATGTCTTTCTGTCAACACACTTACTGAAAAGGGAACTTCTGGAATTGATATCCGCTATACTACTGGATGTGTTGTAACCGGTTCTGCAAACCTTAAATACGAATGCACTCCTAATGATAACCGTACAACAAGCGGTCAGACTGGAGCAGATTTGATGGCTAGTACAAATTACAAGACTGTTTCAAACAAACACAATAGTGCTCGTGATATGAGTTATATGTATACAATTCCACTGGCAACAATTGGTATTACTCGTGCAAAACTCGAAAGTGAAGGCATTGGTGTCCGCCAGCTTACTACAAACGGTGGTTCACTTATGGACTGTCTGCCATGGGATCCTTGTATGGTTGATGTAGCATCTGATGAATGTTCTGATGATAAATCTACAAGTGCAGAAAAACGGGATTTAGATGAAATGACAACTCCACAGGCACGTATTGGTGCTATGTAATCAATGATCTTTTAAAACAATCAGTTGGCACTCTTTTAACAGGGTGCCAATTTTTTTTTTTTTTTGAATTGAATTTTAACCTTTTTTGTGTTATATTGTTTTTAAATTGATGAAAAATTTTTTTGCATTTATAACAATTATATTATTAACTTTCTCACTTTTTGCCCAATCCACCAAAGGCCTCCTCACCCCCCCAATAAGTCACCCAGAAAGTCATCCCGACTCCCCAAATAGTCACCCAGAAAGTCATCCTGAACTCGATTCAGGATCTCCTATAACACCACAAGACCAATTCCCAAACCAAGACTTGTACAATAATCACCCAGAAAGTCATCCAGAAAGTCATCCTGAACTTGATTCAGGATCTCCCGACTCCCCAAAAAGTCAACCAGCCCCCCAAAATAGTCATCCTGATTCCACAATAAGTCATCCTGACTCCCCAAAAAGTCATCCTGAACTTGATTCAGGATCTCCCGTAACACCACAAGACCAATTCCCAAACCAAGACTTGTACAATAATCACCCAGAAAAATCAACTTCTTCCATCAAACTTCGCCCTAAAGACAATATAACTGTAGTGGATGAAGTGGACCATATAGAATTAACCGGTGTAGAAAAGAAAAAAATTGAACAGGATAGAAAAAATATCAGGAACAATGCAGAAGAATCAAGAAGTTTAATGCTGCGTTCCAATGAATTGAATAAAAAAATCGAAAAAAACAAAATTGCTCTCCATCAGAAATCACTGCTTTTAACAAATAATTTTGCAGAAGATGAAGTTTTAAGCTTGATTGGGGAAGCGGAAAATCTTAAAGCAGAAATTTTGCGAAGACGAAATCAACTGGTAAAAGAGCAGGAAGCAACCCGATTAAGAATGGAAGAGGAGTTAAATAAAAATATTCAGCAGCTTCAGGATTCTCCTTATGCTATAGCAGAAATGGATGCTGGCGGAAAACCATTGGAAAGAGCCCAGGAAGACAGACTTCATAAAATTCAACAGCTCCAAAGCGAAAATAAATCTGCATTCAGTCGTTATGTTAATGATAGTGAGCAGGAGTTAAAGGAGCAGGAAAAACCTATAATCGAAAAAATAGAAAAAATCAATCTGCAGCTGGAAAAAAAACGCAGTATTAACAGTGTATTTTATCCAAAAACAGAAGACAGACCAAGTATGGTTACAGCGGCAACTTATGACGGTGTTAATTTTGGCTGGGAAATGAATATCTTTTTTACACTGGGAAATCATCAGATAGAAGATTACAATATTTTTGTTCCTTATAAAAAAGTAACAGGTAAAAAACCAAATTACAAAAGTGTTGCCTATAAAAATACGGTTGAAGAGTATGACAGTTATTTTAGAACAGCAGTTCCCGCAATTTATGCAGTAGTTGATTTTACTGTTCAGGCTGCTCCAAGTTATATGCCAAGCCGCTATTTAGTCCGTATAGAAAAAACAACTTTGTATCTTCTTGAAGATAATAAAAAAGTTCTTACTCAAGTTGAAAAAAATCTGGTGGGAACATACAGTTTTTTGCCAGTAAATGATATTCGAACTGATGCAGAAAAGCGTAGAGATAAAATTGCTGTTACCCAGTTAAAAATAAATTCAGAACGTCAGCAGGAAAAAGATCGAAAATATGCACAAAAACATGTAGAAAACAGTGGTTTTTATAATTTTGTTTCTCCTGCATTGCGTTGTGGAATCGAAGCAGGATTTAAAACTCCGGTAGGATTGGATTTAAGTAAATTAAACTGGTATGGTGCTTTTGATATTCCTTTTAAACCTGTTTTTGTTGGAGCAGAAATTACCATAAATGACCTGCTGTTAAATTTTAAAGATAAAGACAAGCCTTTAATTGATCTGGAAAATACTACTTATGATATTGCCGGAAGACTTGGCTATCAAATGAAGATGTGGGGGCAGGCTTTTAGTCCTTTTGTTATTGCCGGTTTTGGAGCTCAGTTTAACAATGAATTTACTCAATCAACTTTTTTTGTAAACGGAACTGCTGGTCTGCATTTGCTTTATACCTTGAATATTTTTTACAATTTTAATTATAATTTTAATCTCAAACAGGCCGCATCAAGTATTGGAGTTTCTCTTAGCTTGAACGGCCCTTGGGGAAAATAATCAATTAATTACAAAGGCCACCACGTTCCTCCGCTAAGCCTTCCTCTTGTTGCTTTGAATTTTGCAAGCTGTTCATTTTTGAAACTTGTCTGGAATATTCCGTTAAACTTTTCAGCTGTTAGAAGTTCGTGGGAAGTAATCCGGCTTGATGCTGCATGATCTACATATGCTACCACTTCAAATTCTAATTTTTCCATGATGTCTATTTGTGAAATAACATTAAGACCGGTAAGTCCTTGTGCAATAACAATTTCGTTAGGGAAAATAAATGATCCATCTGGATCAACAGCTTCAAATATGGATCCATTTTCTTCTGCGGAATATACTACAAGTGCACTACTTCCAATAGAAAGTTTTTCTTGACTTTCGTGGAAAATTCCTGATCCTAGTGTTCCAGGGTTGGAGTTTGGATTTTCTCCTGCTTGGTCTACAAAATAATTGTTGTAAATCACGCCACCTGTAAAATTCAATTTTCCTTTGTTGTGAATAGCGGCCCCTTTGGTTTTACAATAATTGCTGTAAAGGAGCCCTCGATCAAGATTAAGAAGTCCACCGTTATAAATGGCACCACCGCTTTTTTCTGCAAAGTTATTAAAAATCTTGGCTTCAGGATAAGTTTTATCATCGGATTTAAGAATTTTGTTACCTTCAATTAAGTGTGCCTCTGCTTTACTGTCTATGTATATTGCCCCTCCGCTACCAGCTAATGCCATATTGTTTTTCCAGATACCAGTTGAAAGAGTTAATGTTGAATTCCCTGTTAAATAAATTGCTCCTCCTGATTCATCAGCTGTATTATTTGAAATCTGGATATAATCATCTATTTCATAATTATCAAATTTGTTCATAAAATAAAATTCAATAGTGGATGAATCGGCATAAATAAAGCCACCGTTTTTTGCTCTGTTTCCTGAAAATATAGAATCAGTTGATGTCGGATCAGCGTCAATTCTGATGAGTCCGTTTGTAGAATTAATTACGCCTCCATTTTCTGAACATGTATTATTAGTGAAAGCTCCATGAAGATAAACTTTTCCGCCAGTCTGTTTAATTACTCCGCCATTAGTACCTGAATTGCCGGATAATTTCACATTAGCAAATGTTAATTCTCCGCTATGAATTTCAAATAGGGTAGCTTGACAATTTTT
The DNA here is from genome assembly GCA_016296205.1 of Treponema sp. Lineage (GTDB taxonomy): Bacteria > Spirochaetota > Spirochaetia > Treponematales > Treponemataceae > Treponema_D. The sequence continues at coordinate 9,534 of JAEDJS010000046.1, forward strand.
GAGAGAAAAGTTTTGATTATCTCCCAAAAAACCAATGGTTCCTTCAATATTGAATGGAGTTTTTGTTACTTGCAAAAAATCCATTGTTGCAGAAGCACCTTGTGGTTCCATAGTAACAATTATGTTTGAAGGAACATTCATCTGCTGTATATTATCTGTGAGTATACAATTGGTAGCAATAAAACAATGGATATCAGCATAGCCGGCATTAATTGCTTTCGCAGCTTCGTTGAATGAAGCTGTATCAGAAATAGTAAATTCAGTAATTGATGTATCAAGTTGTTTAAGTACAACATTTCCGTTTGCATCTACCTCGTAATATTTTGTTTCATCTTGAGTTTGGTATGGAGTTACTCGAATCTGATCAGTGGGTATGGAAGTATAATTATCTGAAGTAATAAATTGTATAGTATCCTGTTCAGTAGCTGGATATGTGTAAGGTGTAATTGTAAATGAAGCTGTTGTTGGTGAAGAAATTGAAATACTTTGAGAATCGTTTAAATAAATATCGTTATTGCTGGCAACTGTTCCTCCGACTATCCGTAATTCATTTTGTGAACTTGAGAAAATACCTGTTCCCATGACTGTTCCGCTGTTTACTGTTGCTGTGTTTGAATCAATTGTTCCATCAATCAAGTTAAATTTGGCATCTCCACCACTGTTAAAACTTTTAAGCATAAATACGCCTGCGCCTTTTGCTTTTCCTGATTCAAGGTTTATTTCATTATTGTGAATATAACCGCTGTTTAATACTACTGTTGAATAGGTTGCAATTCCAGCTCCGAAAGCTTCTACATTTTGGCTTGTGCTTTCAATTGAATTGTCTGCGATTTCTGTATCTGTAATTTTTAAATAATTATACTGAGTAGATTCGGAGAAAACAAAAATTCCGGCTCCCAGTAAATAAGTTGTGTCTGTTGTTTCTAAAGAAGTATACTTTATTATGTTATTTAGAATTGTGCAGTTAATAAGTTCATTTGCCGGGTCTTCTTCCTTCGAAAGATCTGCAGGCGAATAACTGTTAGTGCCGTAAAAAATTCCTGCTCCTGCTGCAAAGTGTGAATTGTTGATTGTAATTTTTGAAATAGGCTCTCTCTCGTTGCGGTAGGAAATATCGATGGTTGTTGTATCATGGGTCTCTGTTATTTTTTCTATGATGTTATTAGTAACTTCGCAGTTAATTAATGTAGAGATAGTACCTTGTGCACAATAAAATCCAGCTCCAGATAATAAACATTTATTGCTGTTGATTTTTGTGTTGGATAAATTAACCGGAATAATTGGCTTATTAAATGAAGTGAATTTAAAATTGTTCTGGATGAACAAACCTCCCCCATTTACAGAAGCATAATTCTCAATAATTTCACTGTCTTGTAAATCTATTTCACAGTCGTTTCCATAAATTGCTCCACCGTTTGTGGCACTGCAGTTAGAAAATTTTGTAGACGTTATGTTTAAAACCGAATTAGTACTAGTTGTCTGACTTGTACCAGAAGGGTCATTAGGGTCATTATTGCTTGAAAAAATTGCCCCTCCGTTTTTTGTTGCAATACAGCCTGTAATAATACAATCAGACATAGTTAAAGTTGCACCGTTCCATGAATAAATAGCACCTGCTGTTTCTGCCGCAAAGTTCCTGATTTCAACATTTTTTAGTGTAACCGTTCCTTTTTCCTGATAAATTGCGCCACCTTTTTCCAGCCGTGTTCTGCTTCCACTTGTAGAATCAATGATTGTAAGGTTTGAAATCTCAGTATTATAATTTTCGCCAAACTGGCACAAAAACCTTCCACGATATTTTACTGAATCTGCTGGATGGATTGAGGCATTTGAGTTGTTGTTAAGTTCAGAAAAATCAACAACTGTAGATCTGTCTTTGTGCAATCCGGAAATAATCAATTTTCTGTTTGAATTTGTATAACCAGTTGATAATTCCACAAGCCCATAGTATTGTCTTTTGTCTGTATCTGTTGATCCGTAACCAATATAATCGTTCTCATCAACCTTGTAATTTCCAAGAATATACAATTGTAGATTTTCATTTGTTCCTGTAAAAAAGTTTTGCGAATTCAAAGCTTTCTGAAATGTTTTATATGGTTTCTGGTATGTGCCGTTTCCTGTAGTATCGTCCCCGTTTTTTGAAATATAAACCCCAGCAGGTGCCCAGTTGATTTCTTTTGTTGTTGATTTTAATTTATCTTGACTTGTGATAGTAACAGAAATTGTTTTGTTGTTATATCCGGAAATTGTTTCGGAAATAAAACTGTTTGAGCCATTTTCTGTAATATTTAAATTAGTTGAACCGCAGTTTACTTTGATGAATTCAGTGCCGGAAGTTCCAGAAATTTGAGCATATACATAACATGAATCAATATCGACAGGAATTGAGTTTTGATCAAAGGGAGTAGATGTGTCTTGTCCGGCCTTAACCAGATAGAATTCAACTGTTCCATTAAGTGAATTGCTGGGAAAAGAAGCTTCTATGTTTTTTGCACTTGTTGAATAATCCCATTCAGAGGTTTCCTCATTCCAGGTGGCCCAGGCATTTGTTGTACAGTTTTTCCAGACATTGATAATTTCTGAGTGAGTATAAAATGTTGTATCCTGTCCGCTGGAATCTGTTATAAATTCAATTTTCCATAAATAAATTCCTGTAGAAAGTGATTCTTTGTTGATTGGTAAAATATTATGTGGGGGGTCTATGACGTCGTTAATTACTGGAGTTAAATTTGTTGATTCAATTTTATGCAGGGAACTTACTATTCTTTTGATTGAAGCATGGTTAATTGAAGAAATATTAAATTCAACAGAAAGATCAATTGAACCTTTTCCGTCATTTGCTGCTGTAACTGGCATAAGCTGGATAGAAATTGGAGCATTTGAAGTGCTGTTTATTGTGGCAGAATATTTTCCGTAGGCGTATGCTTTTTCTTTGTTATCCGATTCTGTTAATGCGTAAAGATAAACTTCATATTCTATGTTTTCTTCCAGTGCAGAAATGTTTATTGTAAAGGAAGGAGTTTTTGTTTGTTCCTGCAAGTTTACTGTCTGCTCAATAATCTGTTTCCCAGAATCGGCAGGAGGAATTAATTCAACATAATAAAAACTAGTTCCGGGAAGTCCGTTATTTGGAGTTGCAGTTCGGGAAGGAATTTCCATTGTGCCGTGAATTGCAATATATTTTGAATCTGCTGGTTTTGTTTCCTGTTTTGGAGCTATGAAATTATTGCAGCTTAATAAAATTAATGAGGAAATTGCAATTAAAAAGTATGATTTTATTCTGTTCATATTTACTCCTATAAAAATTAGTCATTTATTGTAATATCAAATGTCTGGCTGTAAGCGATTCCGTTGTAGATGTATGGGAATGTTACAGAATATTTTCCTTTTTCCAGGATTTTTAATTTTCCAGTTGAATTATCAAAAGTGGCAATTGAATCTGTACCAGAAATTAAAATTCCGTTTACGATTACGTAAGGTGGAGGAGAATTTGTTTCGCCGTCTGCTGTTGTTGTTATTCTACAATTTAAAATAAAGGTATTTGATTCATTAGAATCTTGTGAAATACTTAGCTGAACATTTTCCATAGGCATAAATGTTGTGGTGTTTTCCGGGCCCCGACAGTTAAGTTTTCCCTGCTGATCAATGTAAAAGAGATTCAAAATTTTTTCGCTCTCATCAATTATCTGGAATAATTTAAGATATTCTTCCAATGTTGAGTATCCAAATCTTCCTGATGGAAATGTTGAAACATCCATTATTCTTGTGCCGATTTGCATTTCTGCAGGTTTTATCAGAGAATAAACAGGTTGTGGTTTTTTCGGTGAATCTGCATCGGTTGAATCCCTTTTAAACTTAATCAGACTTGTTTCTGAGATTTTGATTTTTAATGAATTTGGTGAAGTATCAAGAGTTGCCGCATTTGAATTTAATTCAAGATAACCAGAAATATTTGTAGTTTTATTAACCGGGAAGTTGATATTTGATAAAATGCTGATGTTTGTAAAAGATCCTGTGCAGTTTTCTTGAGGAATAATTACATTTTTTGCAGAAGAAAGCAAAAGGTTCCCATTGTAATTTCCATCAAGTTTAAAATTGGAAATGTTGTCTCCGTTAAATCCGATGTGGTAATTTCCACCATTGAATGTAAATCCATTTTCAGAAAAACCACTTATAATGTTTGCAGTAAAACCATTGCTTGTGATTGTAACGTTGTCTGCTGCAGTTTTTGTAAAATTCAGATTTTTGCAGTTTAAGTTCAAAAAAGTGGTGCCGTTAAAATCAAATTCTTTTTTAACTGAGTTGTCAAAAATCAAATTAAATGTTGATGTTTTGTTTTGGCTTGATGCAGTTCCATCATCTTTAAGTGATTTAATTGTTCCGTCAAGAGGACTGTCTTGGTTAAAGTAAAGATTTACTGTCATTGGCATGCTGATTGATTGTGATTCACACAGCAATGCAGTCATTGCGTTGTTTATATTGCAGATGGATGTAATAAGGGCAGAATCGTTCCGCTCGTAAATTGAGAGTGTTTCTTTTGTGCCGTTCTGGGCCATAAGTGTAAGTTCAATTCCGGAATATCCAATTGATGCAGGATTTTTAATTGTATAAATTCTTGTATCTGGATCAAAAGTCTGCTCTATCTGATCATTGTAAAGTGTTTCTGAATTATAACTGTCGGCATTGATTTCTTCATATTGGGAATAAAAAATTCGTGCGGAATCAACAATGAGTCCAAGAGGAATTGTAAAGCTGTAGACAGTTGAATCTGCATAACTTTTATCTACATAATAATCGCTGTGCAGAACACAATATGGATTTGCTACATAATCATTTAATTTTGAAACTTCATACTTTGGGGAAGAATAATTGATTTTTCCTCCTGGAGCATTGTAAACAAAATCAACATCTGTATCTGTCTGGCTGGAATTGTTTTTGTATATTAATTTTATAGAAAGACTGTCTGGCAAAATTTTCTTCGAAAGAAAATAATGATAATCAATAATTTTGTGTTGGTTTTGATTTGATGATTCTGTAAATCTATTGGTTGTGGCATTTGCCCAAACGTTAAGACCTTCAATTATTGTGGCTGTGTTTTCCTGGTCGTCTGTAACAGTGATTTTTAAAAGATAAAGACCTGTAGAAATATTACGGTTGTTAAAATCGATTGTTCCAGTGTTCTGTGTAATAGAAATATTTTCCTGAGTTTCTGTAAGTGTGAACTCTGGATATTTATAAAGTTCTGCCTTGAATTGAGTAATTTCAATATCAGAAGTTTTTGAAATTTTTTTAATTGTGTTATTGGTAACTGTAAAATCATTAAATTCTTTTGTTTTAGGAATCTGCACTTTTAGATTAATTAAACCAGTTGAATCATCTGAACTTGTTACAGGCATTATTCTGACTGTTACTGTAAAATCTTGATTTTGAAGATCATCTTTTGTAAAACTGCTGCTTATTCCGGAAAAACAGTAATTTCCTGTATCCTGTGGTTCGGCGTCTGTTTCGTAATATGTTAGAAAAATGGCCATTGAATCTGCAAGTTTTTTTGTGGTAATTGTGTTAATGTTTGTTCCGCTGTTTGATGCTAGAGGTGATGGACCTTCTGCAGATTGTAAAGTTGCAATACAGTAATAATTGTCCAGATTAATATCAGGCATTGCGCT
>JAEDJS010000100.1 GCA_016296205.1 Treponema sp.
CTTGCAAATATGGGTGTTCCGACTATGATTTTGATTGCAGATTACCAGGTTTTAACTGACCATGATGCTTTTGATAAAATTAGTCAAAATACTAAACAGCTTGTGATTGATTATCTGGCGGCGGGAATTAATCCTTCAAAACAGGATGTTATTATTTATCCGCACAGTTATGTTCCTGAGGCAAACCAGCTTATGATTCCTTTTTTAACTCTTGTTTCGAATGCTGAATTGAGTCGAAATCCTACTGTTAAAGAAGAAATTCAGGCTGCCGGGCTGACAAATGTAAATGCCGGTATGTATACTTATCCTGTTCATCAGGCAGTAGATATTCTTTTTTGCAAAGGAAATGTTGTTCCTGCTGGAAAAGATCAGCTTCCTCATATTGAAATGGCTAGAACTATAGCAAGCCGTTTTAATAAAAAATTCTGTACTGATACTGGAAAAGAACCTGTTTTCCCTCTTCCTGAAGTTTTGCTTTCTAAAACTCCTATGATTTTAGGTTTGGATGGAAGTCAAAAAATGTCAAAATCTCGTGGCAATGCAATTATGCTTTCTGCTACTGAAGATGAAACTGCAAAATTGATTAAAAAAGCAAAAACTGATCAGGACAGGAATATCACTTATGATCCTGTAAATCGTCCTGAAGTTGCAAATCTTTTAAGTTTGATTTCTCTTTGTACTGGTGAAGAACCTGAATCTATTGCTCAAAGAATTGGTGATGGCGGTGGCGGAATGCTCAAAAACATTCTGACTGAAGCAATGAATGAAAAACTGCGTCCTTTGCGTCAGGAAAGAGCCAGACTTGAAGCTGATCCTGCGTACATTAGACAGGTTCTTTTGGACGGTTCTGCAAAAGCACGGGAAATTGGAATTAAAACTCTTGAAGAAGTTCACGAACGAATGAATATGGTTATTTAAAATAATTTTTTAGCAATTTACACCGCTTCGCTTAAATTATTGTTATGCAATAATCTAAAAGAAGTGGTTTTATTCTTTGTTGTGTAAAAATATCATTTACCACAAAATAATTCTTTGGTCAGGTGAAAGATAATAAACATCGCCAAAACTTACATCGTAAAGGTCGTACCAGTCGTCCATGTTGCAGACAATTCCCCTTGTTCTGAATTCAAAAGGAGAATGTACATCGTATTGCCAGTCTCCGGTGTCGGGAATTGCCCAGATAACTGCCCAAGTCTGGAAAAATACTTTTCTCTGTTCCATAAGGGCTTCGTCTGTAAGTACACCTATTTTTTTGGAAAGGAATGTATCGTAGGCTACGGTCAAGCCGCCTAAATCTGCAAGGTTTTCGTCAAGAGTACGCTCACCGCTTACGGCACTTCCGTCAGAAGTAATGACAAACTGATTGTAAAGGCTGATCATCTGGTTTTGTTTTTCTTTATAACGAAGTTTATCGGAAATTGTCCACCATTCTGTGCGTTCTCCGTTCGGACCGTATTGTGCACCATAGGAATCAAAAGCATGGCAGAGTTCGTGTGCAAGAGTTGAACCTATAAAACTGTAATTGTAAGCATCGCTTGCCTCTAGTTTTAAAAGCGTTTCACTTAAATCAGGGATGTTTACATATATACAGTTCATATCACTAGAATAATGGGCATTATAAGTAAATACATTTTCATAATATACGGTAAGATTATGAATTTTATCGATTGGTGATATTCCGCTATTGAAAATGTTTTTTATATGCTGTACGGCAATTTGCTCTGTTATTTCGTTAATCATCTGGGCGGTACAGGTCCAGCCTTTTTCCGTTCGGCTAATATTTTCAAACATAAACTCGTCGGGAAAATTATCCGGATAACCGATTAAAACAAGCATATTGTCTGCCTTTTTCTTTGCATTTTCTTTTGTCGTATTGCTCATCCACGGATTTTTGTCTATGCGTTTTTTGAAAGTCTCAATCATTTCGTTGCAAAGATTTTCCAAATAAGCTTTCCGTTTTCCGTCCGGATCATATTTTTTCTGATATTCTTTTAGCAAAGGATAGTAAAACTGATACTGGTCAATTTTAAGTGTTTTATTGTTGTAATTGTCGTAACATTTTTTTGCCGCAATAAAGCGGAGGAATTGTTTTGCATTTTCAAGCGTAAGTCCGCTGACTGCACCTTCATCTGACTGGGAAATAAAATCAAGATGCTTTATAGCGTTTGCTGCATATTCATGAACGCTAAAACTTGAACTTAATTCAGCTTCTGAAATGCCTGTTTTATTTACTATTGACTGCATTATAATAGAAGAAAGTGAATTTTCATCTTTTCTGTAGTCGGCAACAGAAGCCGTCAGGGAAGAATCCTGCAAAGCGTCAAAAAAAGTTTTTGCATCGTCTGGATTGTAATATTCTTCAAAAGATTCATTCAATTTACAATCAACAAAAAGTATATAATTTTTTATCTGCAACTGGCTCTTTCGTCCTGAAAAACTGATGTCAAATCCCAAATACGGCATATCGGCCCACATATATTCAACAAAAAGTTCATAATATTCAGGGATTGTCTTTACCGCATCGATTTTATCAACTTCTGACTGAAGATATTCAAACACTGCATTATTGCTTATTTCTTCTTCAGCAAGTTCCTTATAAATTTTTCCAAGATTAAAAGTGGGATTTTGTGCCTGTTCTTTTAAAAAGGTATTTGCTTCCCTTACAACACTAAGTATAATGCTCTTTTTTGACTGGTTAGATTTATCAAGACTCAAAAACTTTCCTACGCTGTATTCGTAAAAATCATCACCGGGCTTTACAGATTCGTCAGTCGTCTGCCAGTCGTCAAAAACAAACTGGAAATCTTTTGTTTCAGTTTCAGTTCCGTGCCCTTCAACCATTTTCCAAATTGCGTAAAGAGTCATGTTTTCTTTTACGGTGACAGTCTGGGTGTCGGTGTATTCAATTTCATCAGAAGAAGCATAAGGATTTGTGGCCCACCCTGCAAACTGACTTCCGTCTGGAGCTTCAAAAGCGTTTTTAGAAAGCTGCTGTTCTTTATTCTGGCTGAATGTCTGGCTTTTCATCGTGCC
>JAEDJS010000047.1 GCA_016296205.1 Treponema sp.
TGTCATCCTGAACGTGATTCAGGATCTCTCTTGCAAAGAGATTCCGGATCAGGTCCGGAATGACACTCTTGGTGTCCGGAATGACACACTTGGTGCCCGGAATGACACGTTGGATTGGGGCCGGAATGACACACTAATTGAGGGGGATTATAGTTTGAATTCGTTTACTTTTTGCGACAGGGCTTCAATTGAAGTTGTGCTGAGTTGTACAGATTTTTGAGTTCTATCTGCCATTTTAAGAACTTCTTCAGAACTTAATCTGATAGATTCAATTTTGCTTTTAACTTCTTCACTCAAATTATTAAGAATTTCAATTTCGTTAACAACTTCATTTGTTTCTGAAAGCATCTTCTGACTGCTGCTGCGGGTTTCGGAAGTAACATCATTAATTCCATGAATTGTTTTAAGAACTTCATTATTGCCCACTTCCTGTTCACGCATTGCATTCATAACAAGCATTTCCTGGGTTTTAACAGTATCTGCCAGTTCGTAAATGCTTTCAAAACTTTTCTGAACATTTTTGGTAGATTCATTAACGTGGGAAATTGAAGAAGAAAGTTCATTAAGCTGCAGTGCAATTGCTTTACTCTGATTGTCGCTCTGTTCTGAAAGCTTTCTGATTTCTTCTGCAACAACAGCAAAACCTTTTCCTGCGTCTCCGGCGTGGGCAGCTTCGATTGCGGCATTCATTGCAAGAAGATTTGTCTGACTTGCAATATTCTGAATAATCTGAGTAGCTTCAAGAAGGAACTGACTTGCCTTTGAAATCTGGTCGCTGGCTTCAACTGCTTCCCGAACTTTTTTCTGACCATCGTCTGCAGCATTAGAAAGATTCTGGATGCTGTCACTGTTCATTTCAAGGATACATGTAACACTCTGAATGTTGGCAACCATTTCATCGATTGAACTTGAGGAAGTTGAAATATTTTCTGTCTGGCGTTCAATTGCTGTATCAAGATTTCTGATGTTTTCCTGAATCTTAGTGATGCTGCTGCTTGTTTCTCCAACATAGTGAACCTGTTTTTCTATTTGATTTGTAAGCTCATCGATTGTGGCGTTAATCTCTGCTATGCTTTCAGAACTTGCCGCAGAGTCCATTTTTACCTGATTGTCGTGCTGATTAAGTTCGCTGGCAATAGATTTAATTCCGCTTAAAAGTTCACGGATGCTCAAAACAAATTGGTTAACTGCAAGATTGATTTTTGCATTTTCATCACGGGAAGTAATACGGTCATTTGTATCACTAAAATCTTTTTTAGCAATTTTCTGAAGGTATGAGATAATAGTTCTAAGACGTTTTGTTTCGCTGTAAGTAAGGATAAAAATAGAAATTGCACTGTATAAAATAGCAAAGATGGCCCATGGAGCAATTTTTGTAATATAAATTGATAAAGCACTGTGTTCAGCAAGTTTGATTTCCATAGCGTAGTTGGCAGACAAAACTGCACTTACAATTCCTATGGAACAGTAAATAATCGCAAGAGTGTGGCGCCCGATATTTGACAGAGAAATTTCTTTTTCTTCCATTTTTACAAAGCTGAACCATTTTTCCAGAGAGTTCAGCCAAAGAATGTACATAACAGAACCAAAAATAAAGAAAGAACCACAGGCTGCAAATATTACCTGATGACTTATATATTCAATATTACAGAGACCGCATGAGAATTTTAATGCAAGTGGGAGAAGTAAAATAAATGCTAATAAAATAACCTGCATGCCCAGTTCAAATGCAACAAGAATTTTTCCTGAACCCTTTGAAGATTTTCCATCTCCTCCGAATTTTTTCTTAAAGAATGTTAATGTGAGAAATGTAAATAAAAAAGGACATGCTACAGATATTACCAGAAATACCATATATGGAACAGAAAAAATAAGAGAACGTATATCTTTTCCGGAATAAATTTTGTTTGCTGCAAGTAAAATCCAAAAGAGTATGTGATGATGGAGGAAAGACGCTGCACAGAATAAATATACAGAAAGAGCCTTCCCTTTTGGAGTGGTGTAAACCTCGTTGTTTTCCATAAAATCTTCCTTTTATAAGAACTTAGTATACACCACAACGGAATTTTTGTAAAACTAATTTTTATTTATAACTTTACAGGTGTGATATTTCTCTTGCTTTTGATTCAACTGCCTGTGCAAGTTTATCCTGGTCACCGGCATTTTCTGTAATCAATCTTACAAAAACACTTCCTGCTACAACTGCTTCTACACTGGAAGCCAATGCTTCAGACTGTTCACCGTTGGAAATACCAAAACCGCCGTAAACTTTGCTTCCACCTTTGCTTACGTTAGAAATGAAGTTTAGAGTTGACTGATCAATTGTGGTGTTTGTTCCAGTGATGCCTGCACGCAATGCGGCGTAAATGTATTTGAACCCGGCATTGGCAAGCTTTTCCAGGCGTTCTTTACTCATTGTAGGAGCGGCAACAGGAATGTTTTCCATGCCAAATTCTTTACATGCTGCAGTAAGGCCTTCATCAAAATCAAATGGAAGGTCAGGAATAATCATTCCCTTAACACCAGCTTCACTTGCTTTTTTGCAGAAATTTCTGATTCCTGGAGTATAAATTAATGAGCCGTAACTCATAAGATAAATTGGAACATCAGAAAATTCTTTATGCAATGTTTCTATAAATTTTAAACCCTCTGCAGTTCTGTATCCACGTTCAAGAACTTTTGTACATGCTTCCTGTATTGCAGGACCATCTGCACTTGGATCACTGAATGGCAGCTGGATTTCAAGTATGTCTGCTCCACCTTTAATAAGGGAACGGGCTGCAGTAAGTGCCAGCTGGTCTGTTGGGTATCCGGCAACCAGGTGACTCATCAATTTTATTTTGTTCATTGTAAATCTCCTACATAATTTTGCTTGAGTGAATTTCTTTGCCGCTTTCAAGCCGTTCAATTTCTGCTTTAAGGAATTCTATCCATTCGGCTTTTCTAAAAACAGGACTTGTAATAAAGAGATCTTTGTCTCCTCGTCCACTCATGTTAATAATTACAGCTTTATCTTTTGGCAATTCTTTTGCAATTTTCATGGCGGCGGCACCAGCGTGGGCACTTTCCATAGCAAACAGGATGCCTTCATTTTTTGCAAAAAACTGGATTGCTTCAATTGCTTCTTTGTCTAAAACCGATGTAAATTCAATTCTGCCTTTTTCTCCCAATGCTGCAAGCTGTGGCCCGATTCCCATGTAGTCAAGACCTGCAGAAATTGAACGGGTAGGCAAAGCCTGTCCATCTTCGTCCAGAAGAAAACGGCTCTTGTATCCCTGAACAATTCCTTCCCGGCTGGCGTTACCTGTCATTCGGCTGGCGTTTTCTCCAATTCCAGGTCCAATTCCACCAGCTTCTGCACCAATAAGCCGTGGTTCAGCTTTGTCGATAAAGGGGCTAAAGAAACCAATTGAATTTGAACCGCCTCCAACACAGGCAACCATTGCTCCGATTTCTATACCTCGTTCTTTGCACTGGCGTTCAACTTCGTATCCGATTACACTTTGGAATTCCCGTACAATATCCGGAAATGGGGCAGGACCAAGGGCACTTCCCAAAACATAATGAGTTGTGTCTACGTTTGCAGCCCAGTCCCGCATTGCTTCGTTAACTGCATCTTTTAAAGTACGGCTTCCGCTTTTTACTGCGTGAACTTTTGCTCCGTACATTTCCATTGTGGCAACATTTGGCTGCTGGCGTTTAACATCAATTTCTCCCATGTAGATAATGCATTCAAGCCCAAGTTTTGCACAGGCAGCAGCGGTTGCAAGTCCATGCTGACCCGCTCCGGTTTCTGCAATGATTCTTTTTTTACCCATTCGTTTAGCAAGAAGACACTGACCGATGGCATTGTTGATTTTATGAGCACCGGTATTTGCTAATCCTTCCAGTTTAATGTAAATCTGAGCACCGCCTAAAAGCTTTGTGGCAGTTGGTGCAAAGTACAATGGAGTTTCCCGGCCAATGTAATCCCGGCGGATTGTGTCCAGCTCATCAAGAAATTCTTTGTCCTTCATATAAAATTTGAATGCTTCTTCAAGTTCATCCAAAGGTCGTCTTAAAACTTCAGCAACGTATTTTCCACCGTAGCTGTCAAAAAAACCGTCTGTTGAATATGCCATTTTTTTCTCCTATAAAAAGTCATGAAGATTGTTAATTTCCTGGAATAATTTCTGTATTTTAAGTTTATCTTTTTTGCCTGGAGCAATTTCTACTCCGCTGGAAACATCAATTAATTCCGGATTAAAATTCTGTATAATCTGTTTTACATTTTCGGGAGTAATTCCCCCTGCCAGCCACAGTTTTGAAAATCCACATTTTTCTACAAGGGTGGAAGGAATCTGTTTTCCTGTTCCTCCCTGTTGATTAGCGTCATAGGCATCTATCAGAACTCTTGGCCATCCTTGAATATATTTTGATTCAAGTTCAGAAAGTTGATTTTCGTCACCAATTCTAAAGGCTTCATATCCAAGGTGAATGTTAGAATTTTTGTTCTGTTCTATTCCATGAAATTCTATTCCATGAAATCCATGAAATTGAATCCCGTCAAAAATTCCAAGCTCCTGCATGTGTAAAGCTTTTTTTGATTCTTCTGTATCAAAAGTTGTTATTACTGCTACAAAAAGTGGAACTGGAGTTGAATTCTTTAAACAGAAATCCGTAATTTCCTTTTTAATGGCTTCAACTTTGTCTAAATCCACATGACGTGAAAATTTCTTTTCTGCAATAAAACCAAGAATGTGTGCTCCATTTTCTGTTGCTGTTAATGCATCTTCTATATTAGTGATTCCACATATTTTTACAAGCACTTTATTCTTATTATTTATGATGTTGATTTTTTCTGAAATTTTTGACCAGAAGGAATTTTTCTTTTTTGAATACTCACTGCATCCATCCAGAAATGAATTAACATAATTAACTGCACTTGCCGGATTTTTTGCGCAGGCTTCACCAATGAGTATTCCGTCAAAACCCATTGCTCCTGTGGCAAAGGCGGCATCAGGATTCAATATTCCGCTTTCACTTATAACTTTTACTTTTGTGCAGTCTATTCCAGCTTTCTTTAATTCTTCCTGAATCATGTTCTTGATTTTTAAAGGAATGAGCATATCAATTTTAAAAGTTTTAAGGTCTCTTGCATTTACACCCAGCACAATCTGGTTATGTGCATTCATTTTATCTGCAAATTTTAAGACTTCAACTGCTTTAAGAACTGCTTCCTGGTCTCGCAATTCAAGAAGAATACTTATCCCCAGCTGGAATGCTTTTTGTGCCATCTGCAAAAGTTTTTGTGTATCTAAAATTTTTGCAATCAGTAGAACCGCATCTGCTCCGCATTTGTATGCAACCTCAATCTCTTCTGGTTCAAGAAGAAAATCTTTTCTAAGGACAGCAGTTTTATTTCCCATTTTATCTGCAAGCTGGCAGACTTTTTTAAGATCTTCCAGTGAGCCTTTAAAATAATTTTCTTCCGTCAGCACGCTTATGGCACTTGTTCCTGCATTAATATAATTTTCTGCTGTTTCTACAGGATTCAAATCCGGGGCAATATCACCTTTTGATGGAGATGCACGCTTTACTTCTAGAATTGTACCGGCGTGGGGAAGAAATGGAACTACAGGCCGAGTTCTGTTCTGGGGAATTTGATGCCCGTAGCTGTAACCTGTTTTTTTTATGTCTTCCAGTCTTCTGTGGCAAATTTCTGCAAGAATGTTCTTCATTTTTTATGCACTCACCTTTGAAAATTCTACAATTTTATTGATGTGTGAAAGAACAGTTCCGTCTTCCATTGCCTTGATTGCGGCGTTGTATCCATCTGCAAGTTTCTTACATTTGCCGCTTAAATAGAGCAGGGCACCAGCATTTAACGCAACTGCATATTTAATTGTGTTTCTGCCTTTGCCGTTTAATACATCAAGTCCCAGCTGAGCGTTTTCTCTGCCGTCTCCGCCACTTAATTCTTCTTCATTTGCATCTGTAATTCCAAATTTTGCTGGATCGATTACATATTTGTATTCTTTGCCGTCTTCCATAATCTGGAAAACAGAAGTTTTGGCACATGGGGAAATTTCGTCATAACCGTCGTCACTGGCAACAACCATTACTCTTTTGGCACCAAGATTTTTGGCGGCTCTTCCGTATGTTTCCATCAGATCTTTTGAATAAACACCAAGAACTTCGTATTCTGCACTGGCTGGATTTAAAAGGGGTCCCATAATGTTCATAACAGTTTTTATTCCTAATACTTTTCGTACAGGAGCAGCGTGTTTCATTGCTGAGTGATAAACCGGAGCCATAAGGAATCCAAAGTTTGTGTTCTGAATAAGGTCACAGGTTTTTGCAGGATCTGCCATAATGTTGATTCCTAAATTTTCAAAGAAATCAGCAGCACCGCTTTTTGAACTAACAGCTCTGTTTCCATGTTTTGTAACAATAAGCCCAAGGCTGGAAGCAACAAGTGCACTCATTGAAGAAATATTAAAACTTCCTTTACCGTCACCGCCTGTTCCAACTATTTCTGCATTGTTGCTGAATGAAACTGGAAGTGGCTTTTTGTATTTAAGAAGGCAAAACCAACAATTTCGCTTACTGCAGGTTCTTTTACAGAAAGTGCTGCAAGAACAGCCGCTGTGATTCTTTCGTCTAATGTGCCGTCTGCCAGGTTTTCCATAAATGCGTATGCCTGTTTTTCTGTTAAATCTTTCTTTGCAATGATTGTGCTCAGAATTGATTTTACATCAAGGTTCTCACGGCGATAATTCAAAAAGCTTTTAAAAATTTCGTCACCTTTCTGGCTGGCAATTGATTCTGGATGGAACTGAACGCCTTCAATAAGCATTGTTTTGTGGCGGATTCCCATTATTTCGCCGTCTTTTGCAAGGGCTGTAATTTCAAATTCGTCGCTTAATGTAGACCGGTCAATGACCAGTGAGTGATATCTTGTAAAGCTGGATGTTTTTCCAATTGTTCTAAAAAGACCATTTCCGTCCAGATTCATTTCTTCTACAACACCGTGACAGATCTTTTTTGCCTGTACAATTTTTGCTCCAAAAGCTTCACCAATAGCCTGGTGACCTAAGCAGATTCCAAGAATAGGGATCTTTCCTGCAAAATATTTTATTGCATTTATGCTTACACCAGCTTCAGAAGGAGTACCTGGTCCTGGACTGATTACAAGATGGGATGGATTTAATTTTTCTATTTCTTCTACAGTGATTTCCTTTGAACGGATTACCTGAACTTCTTCTGTTGATAAACGCTGCAAAGCCTGAACTATGTTGTATGTAAAGCTGTCGTAATTGTCAATTACCAGAATCATAATTTAACCTCTTTGTTACTATAAATAGTATCTGTTACTATTAATAGTAATATATAATTTTGTTACTGTCAATAGTATTTTAAAAACTTTTTTCATTTTTTCTGCTGTTTTAAAAATGCAATTTTATTGAAGATATGAACATTTATCCTGGTCTTCAGAAATCCCTCCCGCTCAGAACCGGACATGCTGCACACGCTTCGGGTAATGGAAAAATATTAAATGCTCACTTCGTTCGCACCCTCAGAATGTGCATCATATCCGAACCTGAGCTCCGGGATTTCTGCACTTTTTTACGAGTTTTTACTTTTTTTGCTGGTGCATTTTTAATACTGGTTTGGGTCTTAAAAAGTTTTTGAAATACACTTTCTGCGTTTTTTTTACATTTTTCTTGGTGTTTTAAAAATGCAAATTTATAGAAGATATGAACATTTATCGTGGTATTCAGAAATCCCTCCCGCTCAGAACCGGACATGCTGCACACGCTTCGGGCAATGGAAAAATATTAAATGCTCACTTCGTTCGCACCCTCAGAATGTGCATCATATCCGAACCTGAGCTCCGGGATTTCTGCACTTTTTTACGAGTTTTTACTTTTTTTGCTGGTGCATTTTTAATACTGGTTTGGGTCTTAAAAAGTTTTTGAAATACACTTTCTGCGTTTTTTTACATTTTTCTTGGTGTTTTAAAAATGCATAATCAGTTTAATCTGCTAGAGTTTAAATTCGTTGATTTCTTTGTTCAATTGTTTTACACTTTTGCTGTTTTCGTCGCTGGAGTTCTGAACAGCTTGAAGGTCAAGAACAATTTTGTTAACATTTGTTGTAACATCCTTCATTTTATTGTTAATTTCACTTGTAGTGCGGTTAAGAATTTCCATTTCCTTAACAATCTGCTGGCCGCCAAGTTTCATTTCTGCAGCACTTTCTTTAACCAGGTTTGTTGTTTCACTGATGTTTCTGATGCCTTCAAGAACCTGCTGGTTACCGCTTGTCTGTTCTGCCATTGCATTTGAAATAACATCTTCCTGATTTTTAACTGTTTTTGAAAGATTATAGATAACATCAAACTGCTGCTGAACTTCCTTTGTGTTTTCTGCAACCTGCTGAATAACCCCGCTAAAGCTCTTAAGGTTTTCTTCAATAGATTTTGACTGTTTGCTAGACTGTTCTGCCAGTTTTCGGATTTCGTCTGCAACAACAGCAAATCCTTTACCAGCTTCTCCGGCATGGGCAGATTCAATAGCTGCATTCATAGCAAGAAGGTTTGTCTGACTTGCAATACTCTGAATTGTTTTTGATGCTTCAAGAAGACCAGTTGACTGTTCCATGATTTGAGTAGCCATATCAACACTTGTCTGAACACGGCGTTTGCCTTCGTCTGATGCTTTTTCCAGTTCGTTAACGTTGGTGTTGTTTTTTTCAAGAATCTGACTTACATTTCCAACATTAGCAACCATCTGTTCAACTGCAGCACTAGACTGAACAACTCCGCTGGCCTGTTCATCAATAGCCTGGGAAAGTCTGTTGATTCTTTCCATAATCTGTTCTGTTGTAGACAATGCTTCTTCTACACCAGCAGACTGATTCTCCATGTCGCTGTTTACGGAACTGACTGTATCTGTAATCTGGCTAAGTGTTTCTGTAGAGGCTTTAAGGTTTGTTGTAAGATGATCCGCAGAATTCAATGTTGATTCACATCCCAGCTTAAAGTTTGTAAGAAGATCACGTGTGCTTTCCTTGAAAGAACTTAAGTTAACTGCAATAACACCAAGCTCTGAACGGTTTGTTACAGGAATATTTTCTATAACATAATTCTTTTTTGTAAGTTCACCGGCATATTTACCAAGGCTTGTAAGGGAGATTTTAATATCCATAACAAGAAGGAGGTCATTTACCGCAACCATCACAATACCAAGAATGGCAAATAAAAGTGATTTGTTGATAATATATTTCTGGCCTCGTTCAAAGTTCTCCGGAACAAGAAGAACTGCAAAGATACCAAGAATAATACCTGCAACAGCAAAAACGATTGTAAGAACGTTGCGGTTAAAAAAATCAAGAGAAATTGATTTTTCGTTGAATTTTACATGCTTTACGCTTCGTTCAAAAATCTGGATGTATAAAACGTAGAGCAGAAGTGAACAAATGCACATTGTACAGTAAGCAATACAGATACAGAATCCAATTGTGCTTCTGTTTCTAAATACTATGGTCAGTGTTTCACTTGCGTTATTGTATGCAAAGTTTGTTGCAATTGCACCGGCGCCTGTAAACAAGACTGTAATTATGATTGCACCAAGTTCAAAAAGCTTGATAGATTTATTAACTTGTACTGCTGATTCATCAGTTCCGTCGTAGCTGGAAATTTTTTTGTCAAAATATGCAATAAATATAATTCCCAGAGCAATTGTGCAGAGTAATGTAATCATAAACATTGGTGAAGTATAAACGATTTTTGCATCTGTAAATTGAGAAAAACCGCCTGCAAAAAGTGTAAGAGGTTCCATCAAAAACTGAGGTGTTACAAATACAAGAAATAAAAAAATCTTCGAAGCAACTGGTATCAGTGATTTTTTCTTTGGGTCTGACATAAAATCTCCATTTAGGTTATAAATTTTTTTAGAAAAATAACACTATCTTATTTTAATCGAAATATAAATGATATTCAAGCATTATTACCTGTTTGTCTGAATTTGTTTTGATTTTTATCCCTGGTATTTTTGGATTACGGCTCTTAAGGCTCCCAGTTTTTCGTTTGTTTCTTCCCATTCACGATCTGGCTGGCTGTCGTAAACAATACCGCCCCCTGCCTGAAGAGTCCATGTTGTTTCCTGTTTTAAAGCACATCTGATTCCAATGCAGAAGTCCAGGTCCCCGCTTGTCTGAAGATAACCGATTGCACCTGCATAGAAACGTCTTTTAATTTTTTCAAGCCGGCTCAGGATTTCGATGGCACTGATTTTTGGAGAACCGCTTACAGTACCAGCAGGGAATGCACTTCTGAGAACCTGAATCTGTTTGATATTTTCTTTTACAGTTCCCTGAACATCGCTTACAAGGTGCATAACGTGGCTAAAATATTCGCAGTCCATGTAGCGTGTAACTTGAACTGTGCCGCTTTTGCAGACTCTTCCCAAATCGTTTCTGGCCAGATCTACCAGCATAAGGTGTTCCGAGCATTCTTTGTGGTCTCCCAGAAGATTCTGCTTTAATTCTTCATCTTCGGCAGCATTTTTACCTCTTCGTCTAGTGCCTGCAATGGGTCTGATGGAAGCAACTCCTTCACGAACCCGCACAAGGCTTTCCGGACTTGAACCAACCAGCTGCTTGTCTCCAAAGTCTATATATAGAAGATAAGGGCTTGGATTAACCTGTCTAAGTCTTCTGTAAATTTCAAGGGCACCAGTTTCGCATTCAAGCTGAAGTCTGCGGCTTGGTACTGCCTGGAAAATATTTCCTGCAATGATTTCTTTTTTGAGGGCAACAACTTTTTCTTTGTATTCTTTTTCGCTTTGTTCCAGGTCTGTAAGTGTCTTGCATGGTTTTACACCTTCTGGAGCGGCAAGGTAACTAAAGTCCAAATCGTTCAATCGGTTTTTAAGGTTTTCCACTGCTTTTTCCAGGTCAATCTGATGTTCCATGTAGTTGAGTGCAAATACGTGGAGGGTTTCGGCAAAATGGTCAAAAACGATGTATATGTGTCCTGCAACAAATTCACTTTCCGGGATTTTAAGCTCATCTTTTTGAGTTTCAAGGTGAATAGTATCGCATCTGGCACAGAATTCATAACTCAGGTAACCGATTCCGCTGGCTGGAACAGGAATTGTTTTTACAGGCAGTTCATTTTCCTGGGCAACATATAAAAGGGCGTCAAGAATATCAGTTGTATGAGGTACAGTTGAACCAGGGGCAATCATTTCCGGATTTCCGTCTTTGTCCAGTACCTGCTGAGTGTATGGAATGCGGCGACCGTCAACAATAAAAGCAACACCTTCATCATCCTGCAGAATGTGGAATGCTTCTTCTGCCATAATAATTGAATATCTTTCTTTTCCCATGTTGAATCTGGCACTTTCTAGAATTGCTTTTGCACCGATTTTTTTTGCAAGGGAAAATGGAGTGTATCTGTCGCTTGGGAGAGTCAGGTAAATACAGTCGGTTCTTTTTGTCATGTTTATTGTCCTCTGTTACTATTTATAGTATCTGTTACTGTTAATAGTAATACACATTTTTGTTACTGTCAATAGTATTTTATGAACTTTTTTCATTTTTCTTGGGGATTTTAAAAATGCAAATTTATTGAAGATATTAACATCTATCTTGGTACTCAGAAATCCCTCCCGCTCAGAACGGTGCCAAAAGTGCACGGCTGAATAAATTCAGAATGCACTTTTGTCACCAACCTGAGCTCCGGGATTTCTGCACTTTTGGAAGAAATATTTTACATTTTTTGCTGGTGCATTTTTAACACTGGCTGGAAACTAAATAAGTTTTTGAAATACACTTTCTGCGTTTTTTTTCATTTTTCTTGGTATTTTAAAAATGCAATTTTATTGAAGATATTAACATTTATCCTGGTACTCAGAAATCAAGCTCTGGAGCCCTGATAAAAATATGATTAAAGAAAATTATTCTGATCCGGATGGGCAGTTTTGAGAATGCGGTGATGTAGTCCGCTGCTACCAATGGTAAAAAGTTCACAAGAATTGCCGTAGAGCAAAAGATTGGCACGCTAGCTGGCAAAGATGAAAATAACTCTGTTGTCCATATCTATAAAAGATACTTTGGCGGTAAGTGGTTGAAAATGTGAGTTACCGCTAAGGTATCTGATGTTGTGCTGGAAAAAGATTGTAGTGCTATACTCGCAAAGATGAATGTCTGGTGGGATTTAATCTTTTTCCCAAAAAAATTCGCCTGCGGCAATTCAATGGTACCATTGAATTGCGGTTTGACAAAACCACAATTTGCGAATCTTCGCTACGCTTGATTCGCAAATTAAAATGGAGAGAAACATCAATCTAATAAATTTGTAAGGTTTTGGTAGTTTATCTTCTAAACGTTTATTTTTTATGAGGTATGCGATGAACAGGCGGCTTAAACTTTTATTTTTTATTTTTGTTTCTGGAGTATTTCTTTTTACTGGATGTAAATCTGAAGTTGACTTGCCGGCAGAAAATCAAATAAAAAGTATTTACATTTCTAAAAAACCTGCTAAATTGGTTTATGTAGTTGGCGAAGATTTTGATCCTACAGGGATGGTTGTAAAAATACGATATGTGAATGGAAAAACAGAAGCAATTACAGATTATACAATTTCTGGTTTTGATTCATCAGAAGAAGTTGATTCTGAACTTATCACAGTTACTTACTTAAAAAATAATATTTCTTATACAACAACATTTAAAATTAATATTATTGGAGTTTCTGAATTAAATCTTGTAAGGTCACCTGACAAAAAAAATTATTCAACAGGAGATAGTTTTGAACCAGCTGGGCTTGTTCTTGAAGCTGTATATACCGATGGAACAACAGAAACAGTAACAAACTATACAACTGATTTTGATAAAGTAGTAGCAGAACCTGGTACAGAAAAAAAAGTCACAATTACTTATGGCGGCAAGACTGTAACATTCCCAATAAATGTTAGTAATAGTGGTTCAAGCGAAGTAACTAATAGATTTTTCTGGGGATACTGGACTCGAATGGATAATGGAAGCAGGGTTTATGTAACAGAAAGTAAAGTAAATCAGAATGGCACGAATTATTCTATTTCAAGCAATTCACAGGGAAAACTTGTAACAGGGTTGGGTACATTTATAAAAGAATCAGATAATGTTATTACATTGGGGAATGTAAAATTATTCAGAAGCAGTGCAAAAGATGTGCCTTATAAACTTACGCTGGTTGGTTTTCAGAATGGTGCATCAATAGCAGATACATTAGGAGAAGGTTATTCTGTAACTGTAACTTGTCCTGAATTTCCATCATATTCAGAAACTCAATTCTCCGATGCAAATGGAATGGTTACTTTGCACAGTCCTCTTTCAAGGATTGTAAATAATGTAACTGTTACTGCAAAAGATGGAACAAAACTTACAGCGTCATTAACTCCACGAAATGCAGGCGAAAATCTTGGTAGTTTGCCGGTTTCTGAAAAAAATAATTATGCGTTAAAGGTTACTGGAACAGTAAAAAATTCAGATTATCTTTATGCCAGCCAAAATTATAATTTGGAACTTTCAGTAGAAAATATATCAAATGTCGTTGCCAATTATTCATTAGTTGAATTAAGTTGTTCTGACAGCAATTTAAGTATTAGCAAAGAAAATTTTAATATAGCTTCTATTGGTAATGGTATGAAGAAAACTGTTGAATTAGAAGTTGCATATAGAAATACTTTTAGGGCTCCTTATGTTGATACTGTTATTGCTGTAAAATTCACGGATGCAATAACATTAAATTCATGGACTGATTATGTTCCATTAAGATTTTATGGCGAAAAAGATATTAATATTAATGCATGGAATACAGAAGATAATACAAACACATCTTTGAATGGGTTTATTATGTATCCAGATGGATCTGGACAACAGTTTAGAATTAATCATGGGGTTACTAAATCAATTAAAATTCCGCTTTTCCCGTCTCCATATAAATTAGTTTTTGGTGGAGCCGTAATGGGTGAAACACTTTCTGAAAGTACAGAAATGAAATATTCAATTGGAGTTGGTACCAGTGCAGATTCTGTAAGTGGAGTATTTAGTCTTGCCGAAATGCGTTTTGCAGAATCAAATGATACAGAAGAAAGTGCCTATGAAATTGGTACATCAGAAAAAATAAAAGCATATCTGGGCGCAGGTGATTTTGACTATTATACACTGGAAATCTATAGCGAAAAAGCTCAATATACAGTACGGCATCTTTGGGAGCAGGCAGATGGATCATATAAGCTTTTTGAATCAGAAAATTTACAAGGCTATTGGGGCGGATATACAAATGCAGAACCTAAAACCTATAATGGATACAAAGCTGAACGGGTAGAACAAAAACAGATTCTTGATTTTAATTTAACTGTAGTAGAAATCAGATATAAAGCAATTTTAACTGACTTAAGTATAACAAGTGAACCATATAAATTAAATTATCACATTGGAGATTCTTTTGATTCTGATGGTATGGTAGTAACCGCATACTATGGTGATGGTTCAATAAGCAGAAATGTTTACGACTGGGAAACTAACGGAGAAGCAGTAGTAACTACAAGTGGAGCATCAAAATCTGTGACTGTAACATATACCGAAGGAGAAATTACATTAAGTGTATCCTATAATATTTTCGTTGGTCATTTTGAAGATTCCGGAACAATAACAAAAGAACCAGATTGTACCGAGAATGGAATCAGAAAATACAATTGCACAGTATGTAATGTAATTTTGAGAACAGAAGATATTCCTGCTGTACATAAGTTTGCAACAGACTGGACAAAAGATGGAACTTACCACTGGCACGCCGCAACATGTGGACACGACGTTACAGACAGCAAAGCAGCACACAGCTTTGGCGAGTATGTTTCTAACAATGATGCTACAACAGAGGCAGACGGAACTAAAACAAGAGAATGTAGTGTATGTGGATATAAAGACACAGTAACAGATGAAG
>JAEDJS010000048.1 GCA_016296205.1 Treponema sp.
TGTGCATTGAATTACAGTAGTAACGAAATCCCTGAAATAATTAAATATATAGAAGAAACTGACTTTGAATTGAATCAGGAATTGGAAAAATTCATTCAGGCAAATAAAATTATTTCTGTAAAAGATGAATCAGATTTGTCAATTCTTTCTGAAATGGAAGTAAATAAATTTTATGAAAATCAGATTTATGGAATAAATCCAATGTATGAACTTCCAGGTTTTGATCATAGTTTGAACAGAGATGGACTGTTTTATAAATACAGTAATGAATGTGCATCTGTTATTCAAGATAAAATAAACAAAAATTTACCTGATTATTATTTTCAGAAATTTATAAATAAAGTCAATTCTTATTATTTTAATAAACCTTTGAAAAAACTGGAAATTAATGGAATAGAAGAAATTCAAAATGTGGAACAGGAAGAAAATTTTCTTAATGTTTATAAAGATTTTTTACTGACCCTTGATGGAAATATATATAGTAGTTATTCTGATGCATCTTTAATTAATCCAGAGGATAAAAAATATTTGGATGTAAACAGCATTATTCTTAAACCGGATGTTGATAAGAGAAAAGAATTTATTAATGAGTTAAAGAATCAATATAATCTTTTTAATAAAGTTCTCTTAAATGAAAATTCATTGAAGAATGAAATTGACCTTGCTGCCAGCGAAATGACTGCTGCTCAAAAATCATACAATAATCAAAATGAAATTTTAAAAAATCTCTATGATAAAATTCAAGCAGGGCAGAATGATTATAACCAGAATTACCAAAATTTATTAAAGCTTAAAGACTCATTAAATGAAATAACAGACAAAGTAAATGCTCAGGAAATTGTTTTAAATTATGCAACAGGAAACCTTTGTAAAACTGAATTTGACAAAAATAGTCAATTATATGAATTTAATAATAGAATACTTGAATCAGAAGAACTTTTAAAATCAATCAACGACGAAATAAATGACTGTTCTACAAAAATTGCACTTATTTCAGCTGGAGTCAAAGAGCTTGAAATGCCTCAATCTCTTGGAAATTATTTAATTTCAATTGAAGATTCCTATACTCTTAATGTTCTTGGAAATGAGATTAATGCTGAATATTTAAAATGTGTTAATCAACTGGAAAATGCAAAAAAATCCAATGAGAATTTTATAAATCAGATTTGTAATACTGATGATAAAGATTTACAGAACAGCATCATTGAACTTTTGGAGAAAATTGAATCATTTAAAGATAAAGATTTATTTAACAAACTTGTACTGGCCCAATGGTTTGAACACAAAGAAAATTATGATTTTTTATTTAATGAATCTCTGGGGGATTTAACTGGTAAATACAGACAGTATGATTTTACTTATGAATTTAATAACTGGGCAAAAGTATTGTTTGAAGAAAACCATAATTTAGTAATTAACAGTCATCCACAGGAATTTAATAAACTTGTGGAATTATACAGTTATATTAATCTGGATTACTTTGATATTAACAGAAATGCTGCTGATTATTTGCATTCAATTGCTGCGCAAAAAGTTGAAGATCATTTTAAATCATCAATCGAAAAAAAACAGAAATCGGAATTTGTTATGGCTTGTTGTTCTATTGTGGGTCCTTTGCCTTTTGTTTTTGTACCGATTATTATTGGTATGGAACATTCTTGTTCTTCAGAACGAAATTATATTGATGCAATTAATGGTTATAAAGACAATATGTACACAAAATCACATGGTTCATTCAATCAGCTGCAGCACTTCACTGCAGTTTTAGATCAGAATAATAAAATGATAAATTATTACCAGTCAAATATAGACAGGTATAAGGGTGGTGATGATAATCAGATGCTTAGTTTTGAAGATTTCAGAAATCAAGTTTACAGAGAGTTAACTGAAACTTCCGCAATTAAGAAAAATGAGTTCTGGAATTTGCAGATTGATAATAAAAGTTTAAGTGAAATTTTCAAAGGACTGGAAAATAAAAAACTAAATTCCGTTTATTCAATTTATGAAGCTATATTGGAAAATAATACAAAGGATTTTGGTGAAATATTAAATAAATTTAAAACTGAAGTTCAATCAAATGATTACTCCCAGGAAATAATACTTTCAAACATTATTAATAAGCAGATTGAAATTTTTTCCAAAAACAAAATGAATTATCTGGGTGTTACAGAAGATTATCAGATTGATTTGTTTAAGCAGTTGATGTTAAATATTCAAAATCTTGTAGAATTAAATAATTGCAGTGAATACTCAAGCTTTGAAAATAAGCTGCTTACCGATTTGAATAAATCAAAATTTGTTTTAAAGTCTCAACTTGAATCTCTAAATCTGATGCTTCAAAACTGCATTGATTATTGGGATAAAGCAATTTGTGATTTAGAATCCCAAAAAGTGGATTGGGAAAATTCTTTTGTAAATCAGTATCAGTTGCAGAAAACAAAGTGGGAAAATGAAATAATCGATTTTTATTCAAAAAAAGAAGAATGGATTTGCTCAAATTATTCAAATTTAATTTCTCCCGGTAATATTAATTTTAATTTCAATGATTTTGAAAATATGGAAAATTTCGGCAACGTTAAAAATTTTCTAAGCCAATATTCAAAAGACATTTCTTCAGGCCTTACTCTTAATAAAATCATAAGTGAATCTGCCAGCCTGATGGATAGAATTGTTAATTCTTCTGTATCTTATAGTCCAATTGATTCATCTTTGCTGCCTGTTTCTAATAGGAATGTACAGTCCAAGGTTTTGATTTTTGAGATAGAAAAAGAAATAGAAACAGCGTCTAACAGGCTTAATGAATCTTACGCAAAATCTCAGCTTCTGGAACTTTGGAATTCTCTTGAAGATGAAATTTTAAATAATAATTGTAACTATAAAAATTATTATGAAGATCTGCTTCTTAAAAACGGTTATACTATTGATTCAACAATTCACAGAAATGTTTTAGTAGACAGCAGTGCTTCCAGTGACAAGTTTGAATATCAAACTGTAGAAAAATATAAGTTTTTTGAGTATGACAGCAGTGAGAAAAATAATTTTCTACAAAATTCAACAAGCAGCATTAACAGTTTTTCTTATGGCAGAAAATACATTGAGAATCTCATGGATAAAATTTTTGGAACAGACGGCCTGTTTTCTGAACATATTGGTTTTGCTGGAACTTTTGTGCCAAATGTGGATATAAAGAAATCCCTAAGTGAAAATCTTTCCGATGAAGGCAAAGGGCAGGAATCAATTATTATTAATCAATATATGTTTAATTCCTATAAAGCAAAATATGGTTACGATGAAAACGGTAAAGCATTCTACGATAAAAAATTGTGGCTGCCGACTAATGATTTTTTTACGCCTCCTTCAATAAGGGATCTGGCTTCCATTGGTACTCAGATTGTTTCTAAAGCTTCCGGCATTCCACTTCTGTCAAATGCAGACGATCTATTTTTTGGTATAATAGACGGCATAACTGGAAACAAAAAATGGGAAAGCGTTATTTTTGATTTTTCTAAAATTGTAGTCAGGGAAATGGCAGGAAGGTTAACGGGAGATATTTTTTCTGAGTATTCATCAAAGTTAAAAGAAATTGCAGGTCCACTAAATGCTCAACTTATAGAAAATGCTGGTAAAAATTTAGTAAATACAGCTGTAAATTCTGTTTATTATGATGAATCAAAGGATGGGCTTGCTTTTAATGGTTCTGTATTTAAAGATTATTTTTTTGATACAATTGCCGGTGGACTTTCTGCTTATACAACTGATTATCTTGGAAAACTTGATTTAAAAACAGCTTTAGGAATCGACTTATCTGAACGTGTATTTGATTTAATTGGAATTAACCGATTCAATAGTATGTCCGGCCAGATTGTAGGTGATGCATTTAAATTTGCTGCAACAGGTTCCCTTGATTTAAACATTCTTTCTGCAGGAGATACCGGTTTGTTTGAAGTTCATCTTGGCAAAGATGGAATACATACAAATATTGGGATGAATGGTTCAAACTATAATATTCTTGAATTTGGAAATTATTTGCAGGCTGTAAAAGAAACCAGCAAAGTGCTTAAGAAAAAATTCGGATCAATTGAGGAACAGCAGCTTCTGGAAATTGTAAATGTTCTGGGCTATGGAAAATCCACAAATCTGGAATTAGCAAAAACAATTTGGGGCGGTGATGCAGATATTGAATTTATGAACACGCAGGAGATGATTGATTTTCAGAAACAATATTCAGAATCAACAAATGAAATTGCCAGGGGAATGAATCTTGGAAACAGAATTATTCTTTCCCAAGACAATAATGGTTTTGACAGTCTGCAAGAAATAATAAAATCAGCCTCTGTTGTAGCCCATGAAAATAGTCACAGGCTGGGAGAAAATATTGAATCTAATGCATTCCTGGAAGGCTTTGTTACTTACGATTATCTTTGCAATCAGTTTCGAATTCAAAAAGATATGAATTTTAATCAGGAAATTTTTTTGAATTTATCCAGAGATTCAAATCAAATACCTAGTGAAGATAAGTTACAATTCTGGAAAATGTATGTTGATGCTTATTGCGGACATTTAATTGTTCCTGATGGAAATAATCAGTTGTCCATTGCTCAATTGGGAAATGTTTATGATCAAAACGGAAACTGGTCGCCGCAAAAAGTTTCTGAAATTGTTTCCATGCTAAATGAATCTTCGGAAATTGATAATAAGAAAATCAATATTATAAAAACACAAATAGTAAAAAATAAAATCACAGATGAGCAGCAGAAAATTACTTATGAAGATGATGAAAAAAATCCTACAGTAGTTAATGAAGATCCAACAGAGGATTTAAATATTCTAACTTATTCTCAGGCCGGAGCATTAACAAAAATTCTGGGCCTTAACAGAGTCGAAAAATTACTTGAATCTTCTGTCCTTGATTTTAACACTTATGATAAAGAAGTAGTAATGGAAGCTCTCAAAATGTCTTCAGACGATTATGACCTTATTGCCCGGGAAAATACCTTTGCTGATCAGATAAAAACAGTTCAGAATCTTTATAACCTGGCAGGACTTCAATTAATGAATAATCAAAAAAAATCAGGAACAATAGGATTTACAGCTTATGATACAGAAATAAGAGAAGGTTATGCTTTTGGGCAAAACGATGATGGTCGGTATCTGTTTACAACAGTTTATGCTGATGTTTATAGAGATCCTGAATCATATAACTGTTTAACTATGAAAAAAAGAAGTCCAATGGATTCAACTAAGATTGCTGTTGAAAAAGGAATTGAAAAGTTAAGCAAATTTATTAATTCTGATGATCCTGATAAAAAAATTGAACAATTTACTGCAAAGGATAAAGTTCAAATCCAATGGGATATTCAAATGGATAATGATAAAAGGGCAAAAGATGTAATTGTCTATAATATAAAGGGGTTAAATTATGAATTAACGGGGGAAAATTATGATTATTCTAAACCGCTTGTAATTGATAATTATCAGACAGTTGATAATATGGCCTTTTCGCAATCTTTCCCAGATGTTGACAGAAATCAACCATATTACAAAGACGGAAAATATGTTCAGGGGAATACAATTATGGAAGATATAAATTTTGCTTATGGAACAGGCAAAGAGTATTCTTCAAATTCTTATGTGGGGAATGTGCTTGTTGCAAATAATGGAACAACAATGCAGGGATCAAAAATTGGCAACAATGGAAAAGATGATAGCAGTGATTTAAGATTCTTGGCTCATGGTTCAAGTTATAAGGATGGCGAAAAAGTAAAATCTTCTAACCCAACTTCTGATGGATGTTTTGTAACAACTCAGGAAAATCAGAAAAAACTTATGAATACACTTGCTCTCTGGAAAATCCCTGAAAATACACAGATTCGGTTCCATATAAAAGATTCAGCCTATCCAAATAAAAAATGATTCACTTAAATAAATTCTGCAACTTGAATTCTATAATCATCTGTGATAAAATAAAAACAACTTCAGGGCGGGATGAAACTTCCCACCGGCGGTTAAAGTCCGCGAGTAGATTTAACTCTGCATGAAAAGGTGCAATTCCTTTACCGACAGTTACAGTCTGGATGGAAGAAGTTTGTTTTTATTTGCAAAAATCTGTAAGTTAAATTGCACAAATAAATCAATGGCCCCTGGAGAATTGTGTTCCGGAGGCCTTTTTTGTTGAATTCAGAATTAGATTCCCAGTTTATGAAAAAAGCAATTGAACTTGCAAAGCTTGGAGAAGGCCATACAAATCCAAATCCACTGGTTGGGGCTGTAATAGTAAAAGACAATAAAATCATTGGTCAGGGATATCATCATAAATATGGAGACTTACACGCAGAAAGAGACGCTATAAAAAACTCTCTTGAACTTGGCAACGATCCAAAAGGAGCATCAATTTATGTAACACTGGAACCCTGCTGCCATTTTGGAAAACAACCTCCATGTACTCACGCAATTGTAGAAAGCGGCATTACAAAAGTAGTAATCGGAAGCAGAGATCCAAATCCACTCGTTCACGGGAAAGGCATTTTGTATCTTAAAGAGCATAACGTGGAAGTAGTTGAAGATTTTTTTAAAGAAGAATGCGACAGTTTAAATTCAATTTTTTTCCATTACATCACAACAGGTTTGCCTTATGTTGCATTGAAATACGCCTCAACAATGGACGGAAAAATTGCAACTGTTTCTGGAAAATCAAAATGGATTACAAATTCTCAAAGCCGCCAGTTTGTTCATCAGCTTAGAAATAAATTTAACTGCATTCTTTGCGGAATTCAAACTGTTCTTGCAGATGATCCAATGCTTAGTACAAGAATTCTACAAAATCCGGATGCACGAAATCCAGTTAGAATTATTGCAGACAGTTCTCTCCGCATTCCAGTTGAAAGCAACATCCTAAAAAGTGCAAAAGAGATTAGAACAATTATTGCCTGTGGAAAATTTGATTCAACTGAATTCCAGAATAAAAAAAATCAGCTGGAGCAGAATAACGTTGAAGTGTTTGTATGTCCTGACAGCAATAATCAAGTTGATTTTGAAAACCTGTTCCGCTATTTAGGTTCACAGAAATTAGACAGTGTACTTGTAGAAGGGGGCGGCACAATAAATTACAGCATTCTCAAAACTGGAATGGTAAATTCAATTTATCAGTTTGTAGGCGGAAAAATTTTTGGCGGGAATGGAAAAACTCCAGTAGGTGGAAATGGAATTCAGGAAGTGGAAGACAGCTGGAATTTTAAAATAAAAGAAACAAAAACATTCGGCACACCTGTTACCGATATTTTAATTCATTGGGAGAAATAAATGTTTACCGGAATTATCGAAGAAGTTGGAAATATCAGTTCTCTTAACATTAGCGGCACAAGTGGGAGCATCAAGGTGAATGCTTTTGCAGTGCTTCAAAATACAAAACTGGGAGACAGCATTGCAGTTAATGGTGTCTGCTTAACTGTAACTCATCTAGAAAACAATTCCTTTACTGCCGACGTTATGGCAGAAACTTTTAGAAGAACAAATCTCGGCCAGCTTTCAAATGGCTCTCCTGTAAACCTGGAACGGGCCATGGCAGGTAATGGAAGATTTGGCGGTCACATTGTAAGCGGACACATAGACGGCACTGGAACTATTTCTAAAATTCAGAAAGAGTCAAATGCAACATGGTATTACATAAATGCCCCTCAGCAGATTTTAAATCTTGTGGTAGAAAAGGGAAGCATTGCAATTGACGGAATAAGTCTTACAGTTGCTTATGTAGATAAGTCAACCTTTGCAGTAAGCATTATACCACACACATCAAGCCAGACAATTTTGAGCACACGAAAAGTTGGCGATACCGTAAACCTGGAAAACGACATCATCGGCAAGTACGTTCAGAAATTAATGGGAGTACAAAACAATAATCAGAGCCAGAAAGATTCAAAAATTCTTGAATGGCTTTCAAATTAATAAATAAACATCAAATATTCAGAGAGGAAAAAATGGAAAATAAATTCAACACAATCCAGGAAGCACTGGAAGATTTGCGCTCAGGAAAAATCATTCTCGTAAGCGACGACCCGGACCGTGAAAACGAAGGCGACATGATTTGTGCCGCAGAATTTGCAACACAGGAAAATTTAAACATTATGGCAACTTATGCCAAAGGATTAATCTGTACACCAATGAGTGCTCAACTTGCAAGAAAACTTGATCTTTATCCAATGGTTGCAAAAAATACAGACAATCACGAAACTGCATTTACAGTAAGCATTGATCACATTTCTACAACAACAGGAATCAGTGCAAAAGAAAGGTCAATTACCGCTCTTAAATGTGTAGACGACAATTCAAAATCAACAGATTTCAGAAGACCAGGCCACATGTTTCCGCTGATTGCAAAAAAAGGCGGCGTGCTTGTAAGAAATGGTCACACAGAAGCTACAGTTGATTTGTGCCGTCTTGCAGGATTAAAACAATGCGGACTTTGCTGCGAAATTATGGACGATGACGGAACAATGATGCAGACTCCAAAAATCTGGGAACTGGCAAAGAAATTCAACTTTAAATATATCACAATTAAAGATTTGCAGAATTATTGCAGAATCCACGAAAACCATGTAGTTCAGGAAGCAAAGGCAAAACTTCCTACAGAGTTCGGCGAATTTTACATTTACGGTTATGTTAACGATATTACCGGCGAACATCATGTTGCCCTGGTTAAAGGAAATATTGGCGACGGCGAAAATGTTCTTACAAGAGTTCACAGTGAATGTCTTACAGGCGACGTTTTTGGAAGCCAGCGATGTGACTGCGGACCTCAACTTAAAGCGGCAATGAAACAAGTTGCAGATGAAGGCAGAGGCGTGATTCTTTACATGCGCCAGGAAGGAAGAGGAATTGGTCTTATCAACAAACTCAAGGCATACATGCTTCAGGAACAGGGACTTGATACAGTAGAAGCCAACGTAAAATTAGGATTCCAGCCCGACCTTAGGGAATACTGGATTGGTGCTCAGATTTTAAGTGATTTGGGAATCAAGACATTGCGCCTTTTAACAAACAATCCAGAAAAAGTTTATGGTCTCAACGGATTCAATTTAAAAGTTCTGGAAAGAGTTCCAATCGAAATTGAACCACAGGATTTTGACAAAAAATACCTTAAAACAAAACAGGACAAAATGGGTCACATCTTTACACACAAATTGTAAGACTAAAACCTGCAAACAGAAAATAAAATAATTTTTAGGAGAATAAAATGAATTTACTTGAAGGAAAATTAGTAGCCCCACAGGGAATGAAGGTTGGAATTATTGCCAGCCGTTTTAACGAAATCATCGTTAATAAACTTGTTGGTGGAGCAATGGACGGACTTTTGCGTCACGGCGTGGAAGAAAACAATGTTACAACATGCTGGGTTCCAGGTGCATTTGAAATTCCACTTATTGCAGATAAAATGGCAGCCAGTGGAAAGTACGACGCAATCATTGCAGTAGGAGCAGTAATCCGGGGATCAACAACACACTACGATTATGTTTGTGCAGAAGTTTCAAAAGGAGTTGCTCTGGCCAGCACAAAAAACGGCGTTCCAGTAATGTTTGGAGTAATTACAACAGAAAATATTGAACAGGCCATTGAACGAGCAGGGTGCAAAGCCGGTAACAAAGGTTACGATTGTGCTCTTGGAGCAATCGAAATGGTAAACCTTATCAAACAGATTTAAATCTTTTTAGATTTAAATCTTTTTAAATAGTAATCTTGCTCCCAGTTTTAAGTAGGAACAAATTTCCCGCAGGTAATTGTGGAGCAGATTCAATCTGGAAGTAGGACTTGCAAGCCCGTAAACATTTTTATAGCCAAGAATCCCGGCTAGAATTTGAGATCGGTGCAAATGATAAAAATTAGTTACAATAAGAATATTCTGCTCAAGAAGTTCATCAACAGAACAGCCATAATGATTTGCAAGTAAAATTTTTGAATATTTAAAATTCTGGATAGTATCCAAAGCCTGGTCGTCCACTAAAATCCGTTCAGATTCAACTCCCATAGCTTCAAGTTCTTTCTTTAAAAAAGGACCTTCTGCCACAGGCAAAAATTTAAGGGTGCCACCAGAAACACAAACAACCGCATCTTTATTAAATTCAAGATATTCAGCACAGGATTTTACTCTATTAACAACATTTTTGGGAAGAATACCATCTTTACTTACACCGCCGCCTAAAAGAATAACACTATTGATTTTTGTTGAATCATTTTTATAGTCAAACTTTTTGGGAGTTAAAATAAGAAAAAGACAGACAGTAATAACAAAAATTCCCGCCAGCTGCAAAATTTTAATAATTTTCTGCAAAAAAAGGGGAATTGCGTAAAACACACCCTTTTGATTTTTAAAATGGAAAATTCCGTCAAAAATAAAAAAAACACCTAGTACAGCCCAAATATTAGAAAAATTTGTTAAATTGTCAAGAAAAGTACCAGGGCAGGTTAAAATAAGCAGAATTGAATATAAAACCCCCAGCAGCCCCGCAGAAATTTTGCTACAAGTCCAAAACCATGTTTGCCATGTTCTGACAGTTGATTTTTTTGATTTCTTCTGCATACTTCTTTTTTTCCTGCAATTCCTTAATTATCACCTTTGCCTGTTCAACGCACTTAATAAAAACTTTCATGCAAACATAAGCATCATCGTAGGCACGGTGAGCCGCTTGGACTTCTATTCCAAAATATTCAGCAAGGTATTGCAGCTTGTGACTTAAAATATCCGGGAAAGTTTTACGGCTTAAAGTAACAGTATCAATAGTAAAATTTTTCATCTCCGGATAGTGAATGCGCTTGAATTCTGCGTTTATGAATTTTGTGTCAAAAGGAACATTATGGGCAATAAGAATACAACCGTTGGCAAAACGTAAAAAATCTGGAAGCACATCTTTTGCAGCAGGCGCATCTTTTACCATTTCTTCTGTGATATGTGTAATATTTACAATAAAAGGATCAATTGAAGTCTGGGGATTAATAAGAGTCCCGAATTTTTCAATCAAACCATTACATGAAAACTTAACGGCTCCAATTTCCATAATTCTGTTAATATTAGGTTTAGAGCCGGTAGTTTCCGTGTCCACTGCAACAAAGACTGCCCCTTCCTGGTACAAAGAGACAATCTTCTGCAAGTCATTTATAGCCTTATTTTGCGGCATCAAGAACTGCCATAATTTCGCTGGAAATCTTGTCGCACAAAGCCTTAGCTTCTTCTTTAGCCTTTGCAAGACCTTCATCATTAGCACCGTTTACAGGAACAGTGCTGTTAATGTAGAACTTGATTTTTGGTTCAGTGCCACTTGGACGTGCACTAACAACAGTACCACCTTCAAGGAAGAACTGAAGAACATTGCTCTTTGGCCATGGAAGTGAACTCTTAACCGATGGATTTTCTGGATCAAATTCACTCTGAGATTGAACATCCCGGATTTTAAGAACTTTTTTCCCACCCAATGTTTTTAGACCGTCTGTGCGGAGTTTTGTCATAATACCAG
Source organism: Treponema sp. (assembly GCA_016296205.1). Taxonomy (GTDB): domain Bacteria; phylum Spirochaetota; class Spirochaetia; order Treponematales; family Treponemataceae; genus Treponema_D. The sequence goes on from JAEDJS010000048.1 coordinate 11,502, forward strand.
CCATAATTCCAGGGCCGCTAACTCCAGGGAAGTATTTGCTAATGCTTCTGTCTTCAAAGTAACCAAGTTCCTTGTACATATCGTTAAGGTGTTCAAGAAGACTCTTACCTTTACTTGCCCAGTACAAAGTCATTTCGGCACACATTGCAGCAGCACTAACACCGTCTTTGTCACGGATACCAGTTTCTACAAGATAACCATAACTTTCTTCAAGACCAAATACGTACTGTTCCTTTCCTTCTTTTTCCAGTTTAGCTTCATCAAAAGCAATCCACTTAAATCCTGTAAGACATTCCTGAGGACGAACACCGTATTTTTTGCTTACAGCATCAACAAATGAGCTTGTAACAATTGAACGGATACAAACAGGATGAGCAGGCATTTTTCCAAGTTCCTTGCGGCTAAGGAAAATATAGTCGGCAAGAAGAGCACCCATCTGGTTTCCGCTAACCAAAACGTATTCACCGTTTTTATCAGGGAAAGCAGTACCAAAGCGGTCTGCATCAGGATCAGTTGCCATTACAACATCAGCCTTTTCTTTCTTTGCAAGTTCAACAGAAAGTTTAAGTGCAGGAGCTTCTTCTGGATTTGGTTTTTCTACAGTAGGGAAGTTTCCGTCTGGTTTTTTCTGTTCTGGAACAGTAATAACATTAAGACCAAGATCACCAAGAACCTTTTCTACGTGCATACCACCAGTTCCGTGCAATGGAGTGTAAACAACCTTTACGCTGCTTGCCTTTTCTTTAATAAGTTCAGGGCGGAAGAGTTCACCTTTAATAAGCTCCCAGTATTTTTCATCAACTTCTTTGTCTGTAAGAACAATTTTACCGCTCTTAACACCTTCATCAAGAGAAATAAGCTTTACTTCCTTAACAGCATTAACTTCGTCAATAATCCCCTTGTCGTGAGGTTCTACAACCTGAGCACCATCGTTCCAGTATGCTTTGTAACCATTATATTCTGCAGGGTTGTGGCTTGCTGTAACAACAACACCAGTCTGGCATCCAAAATAACGGATGGCAAAAGAAAGTTCTGGAGTTGGGCGCAAACCAGTAAACAGATAAGTTTTAATTCCGTTGGCAGCAAAAACACGAGCAGTAATTTCACTGAATTTTTCATGATTGTTGCGAGAGTCGTATGCAACTGCAGCCTTTAGTGTTCCTTCTGCAGCTTCTTTAGGGAATGATTTGATAATGTAGTTTGCAAGACCCTGTGTAGCCTTACTGATGTTAAGAGTGTTCATGCGGTTTGTACCACCACCCATTACACCACGGAGCCCACCAGTTCCAAATTCCAAACTCTGGTAGAAGCGGTCTTCTAGTTCTGCCATATTTTTAACGGCAACCAGTTCTTCTACTTCTTTGCGGAAAGCGTCATCAGTTTCTTCTGCAATATAAGCCTGAGCACGCTGTAAAATTTCCTGTTCTGTCATTTATGTCCCCTGTTAAATTTTAAATTTTCCATCAGTATAACAATTTTTGGCGAATTATTCTATATATTAAGTAATTTTTTTGTTTGTTTAGTTTGATTAAAAAAACTTGCCCACTGTGCAAAAAATCAATATAATCAACTTTATGGAACATAATATGATTTTAAGTGCCAGCGGTTGGCGTAAGGTTTTTGTCGCCAGTGGTAATGAACAGGACACTACTAAAGAAATCGGGAAAACTAATACTGCTTTATGTGCACTTATTGCCCAGAGCTTTGCAGAATATATGAAATCTCTTCCTTCTCTTAAAGGAAAAACTCCTTATGTACTTGTGGGAATGGATACCCGTCCAACAGGTGCTGCAATTTCTGATGTTATTGTAAAAGTTCTGGTGGGGCTTGATCTTAAAGTAAGCTTTTTGGGTATTTCCAGTGCTCCAGAGATTTTTACTGCTGCCCGTTATGCAGACGGTTTTTTGTATATTAGCGCCAGTCATAACCCTGTAGGCCACAATGGAATAAAATTTGGCATTAACGACGGCGGTGTGCTGGAAGGTAGCGAAACTGCAAAAATTACTGCCAGCTTTAAAGAAAAATGTGCCAGTCCCGCAGCAATGGAAAACGCCCAGAGCCTGATTGAACATTCAACTTTAAAAAATAAAGAAATCCAGGAGGTTTTTAATAATTCTGCAGCAGATAAAAAGCTTGCAGTAGAACGGTATGCCAGGATTATGGACCACATCGTTAGCGGCAGCCCAGAAGCTTTTGTAAGCGAAAAACTTTTTGCAGATATCAGGGAAGGTTTGTCTTGTTATCCCATTGATATTGTCTGCGATATGAACGGTTCTTCCAGATGTTTAACAATCGACAGCTCCTATATTCCTTTAAAAGGTCTGGGGTTTTTGCCCTTTAATAATGTTGCGGGGCAGATAGTTCACGAAATTATTCCAGAACCAGAAAACCTTGTACATACTGCACAAAAAATTCAGGAGCTTCAATCTAAAGGGAATAAAAATGCGGTTTTGGGCTATATGCCTGATTGTGACGGCGACCGTGGAAACATTGTTTACTGGGACGAAAAATTGCAGAAAGCAGTTCCACTTGCGGCCCAGACAGTTTTTGCTTTAAGCGTTCTGGCAGAAATCACAAGTTTAATTTACCAGGGAGTTAAAACAAACAAAGTTGCAGTCTGCGTAAACTGTCCTACAAGTTACAGAATTGACGAGCTTTGCAAGTCTCTGGGAGTAGAAGTGTTCCGTGCAGAAGTTGGGGAAGCAAATGTTGTAAATCTTGCTCGTAAAAAAAGAGCAGAAGGCTATACTGTCCGCATTCTTGGAGAAGGCAGTAACGGCGGCAACATTACAGATCCTTCCAATGTTCGTGATCCTGTGGCAACAGTTTTTGCTATGGTAAAGCTTCTTGCTTTGCGCAAAAATGGTCTGTATTATTTGTATCTTAAAGCCTGCAATAAATTGGAAAATTACCGCCAGGATTTTACATTAAGGGACATTATAGAAAATCTTCCTCAGTATACAACAACCGGCGTAAGCGAAGAACGTGCAATTATGAAAGTAAAATCTTCAGATAAAGGTTTGCTTAAAGAAAAATTCCGCCAGATTTTCTTAAATCAGTGGGAAGAAAAAAAATCACTTCTTGCAGGCTATGGAATTTTGTCTTTTGATGCAGTCCTTACAAACGGAACAAATGAATTAGCTGCAGAAGATAACTGGAATAATGGCAACGGTGGATTAAAAATCCGTTTCTTTGATGCTGACTCAAATTCACCTGAAAAAAACGTATTCAATAGAGAGTTT
>JAEDJS010000049.1 GCA_016296205.1 Treponema sp.
GCGACATCCACCTTGGCAAGGTGGCGCTCTACCACTGAGCTATTTCCGCAAAAATGAACTGCGTATACTATATTGTTCTGCAGTAAGCGGAAAACGGGAGTCGGACCCGCGACATCCACCTTGGCAAGGTGGCGCTCTACCACTGAGCTATTTCCGCAAAAAAGTTATTGCGCGAGGAGGGAGTTGAACCCTCACGCCGAAGCACTAGATCCTAAGTCTAGCGTGTATGCCAGTTTCACCACTCGCGCTAATGCTTGGTTCGCAATTACAAATAAAATATATATAAAAGATAAAGTTTTGTCTATAGGTTTGGTAAAAAAAATCAAAGATTTTTATTTTTTTTTAAATTATTAAAAAATCTGGACTTTGCTATTGACAAAAGGTTTAGAATAAAATATATTGTAGAAGTCGATTATATGGTGCCTATAGTTCAGCGGTAGAGCGCCAGATTGTGGATCTGGTTGTCGAGGGTTCGATCCCCTCTAGGCACCCTTTTTTAATTGACTGAATGCGTTCGTAGCTCAACCGGATAGAGCAACGGACTTCGAATCCGTAGGTTGCACGTTCGATTCGTGTCGGACGCAATTTATATACGGGCCATTAGCTCAGCTGGTAGAGCAACAGACTCTTAATCTGTGGGTCGCAGGTTCGATCCCTGCATGGCTCAGACAAGACACTTGAATATTCAGGTGTCTTTTTTTTTGTTTAAAATTTTTTTTTAAATTCAACTTGGTTCTTAAATCTTCAATATTTTATATTTCTTCCTTTTATAAAAAAAATCCTGATAATTGTAAAAAATCACTAAACTAAAATTTTCAAATGCCGATGTAAAAATGAGGACTAATTTTATGGCAAATTTTGATGAAAATTTAAAGAAACAGCTTACACAGGTTATGGCAAGTGAAAATGAAATTCTTGACTGCATGCTTAATGAACAGTCTTTGCTTCATGATAATGTTAAAGAACGGAACTGGGAACAGCTGGAACACAATCTTCTTCATATAGAAGCTTTTAGCAATGCTTTTGTTGAACTTGATTCAAAACGTGAAGAAATTGCCTCTATTGATAACGATATTTACTATTCAATGGAAGTTGCTCCATTTATGACTCAGTTAAGAAGTAAGCTTTCTAGAAGTAAAATAGAAAATGAAGCCCTCAATACTTATGTACAGACAACACAGAATTTTATTGGTGGAGTCATTGACGCTGTAATGCCAACAAATAAAGTTTACGGTAGAAACGGATCAATAACTCAACGTCAGATAACAAGCGTTGTATTGAACAGTTATTGCTAAGGTAGGGAGGATAATATGGCTAACTCATTTGCAGGAATTGAAATCGGAAAAAGAAGCCTTATGGCTCACTCTACACAAATCTCTACAGCTGGTCACAACATTTCCAATGCCGATGTAGAAGGATATTCACGTCAGCGTGTTCAGGTAAAAGCATTTGATCCACTTTTCAGACCAGATTTGGAAAGAGAAGAAAGACCTGGACAGATCGGGCAGGGAACAGATATTCAGTCTGTTACACGTATTCGGGATGAACTGCTGGAAAAAAGAATTGTGGCTCAGACAAGTGATGAAACTTACTGGAAAACAAGAGACGATTATTACGTTCAGATTGAACAGATTTACAATGAACCGGAAGATATTTCTGTTCGTTCAAACATGGATAAATTCTGGACAAGCTGGCAGGAACTTTCACTTTACCCGGAAAATGATGCTTCAAGACAGGCTGTAATTACTCGGGGGCAGTCACTTACAAATTCAATTTCACAGCAGTACAAAGGCCTTAAGGGAATTGGAGATCAGATTGACGGCGATATTAAGGCAACAATCAGACAGGTAAACGATTATTCTGCTCAAATTGCTGCAGTTAACGGCGAAATTGTCCGCAGCAAGGCAATGGGTGACAATCCCAATGATCTTATGGACAGACGGGATTATCTTGTTGGCAAACTTTCTGAACTTATTAATGTTACAGTTGATCAGACTGATCCTGATGAATTTATGGTTCACACAGACGGCCAGGTAATTGTACAGGGAAGTTTAAGTCGTTCAATTGAAACAGAAATTGTGCTTGACAACAACGGTTGGGGAAGAATCATCTGGAGTGATACAAAAATCGAAGCAACTTTTAAAGGCGGTTCATTGGGTGCATTGATTGGTCTTAGAGACAAGGATATTCGTGGTGAACTTCAGTCTTTGAATACTATGGCAATGAATTTTGCAGACCTTGTTAATGATGTTCACAGAAATGCCATCGGTAAAAATAATGTTACTGGTCTTGATTTTTTTGTAACTCACCCATTTGTTGAAAATACAAACGGAAATTACGATTCAACTGGAGACGGAGAATTTGATCACTCATATATTTTCCGCTTTACAGGTACAAATGCTCTTACTGCAAAAGAACAGGTTGGACTTGAAGGTGTAATGACATTAAGCGGTCCGGAAGGTGATGTTCAGGTTCCATATTTTGCTACAGATACAGTTGATGAAGTCATAGCAAGAATTAATGACAGCAATGCAGAAGTTAAAGCTTATCTTGACAGAAATAATTCACTTGTTCTTAAGGCTTCAACTTCTCAGGATATGAACAATCCTGATTTTGTAATCCGCCATGTAGAAGACAGCGGTATGTTCCTTACAGGTTATGCTGGAATTCTTAGAGCTAGTGGTGAAGAAGGTGCTTACAGCTGGGATAAGGCTGATGCTGTTAATGCTCTTGCAGATGCACAGTTTGCAGTAAGTCCGGTACTTAATCCAGCAGAATATATTGATATTAACAGTGCAATTAAAGGTGATATTTCCAGTGTTGCAGCAAGTTTTCCTAATACCCGTGGATTTGCAGAAACAGGTGATGGAAGTGCAGCTGTAGAAATTGCAGCAATCAGAAACACAAGTGTAATGATTGGAAGTAAACGTTCATTTGATGATTTCTTTGCTGATACAATTACAAATGCTGGTCTTAAGGGCGAACAGGCACAGAATATGCATCTTAGCCAGAATAAAATCATGCAGGATTTAAGAGATCTTAGGGACTCAATCAGTGGCGTAAATATTGATGAAGAACTTGCAGATATTATTAAATTTCAGCACGGTTACAATGCCGCAGCAAAATTTATTACAGTACAGGACAGCCTGCTTGATACAATTATCAATCGTTTAGGTGTTTAAAAATAATTTCAGGAGTGTAAGATAAAACCGCTAAAATAACGCGGCTTTATCTTACCTAAAGTTTGCGTTGCAAACTTATTATTAAACTGCTGTTCCTCATTACATTACGGAACAGCGTAAAAAGTCAATCGATTGTTGAAACAATCTTCTTGACTTTTTATGGGAGGAAATTATGAATAGAATCAGTTCACAGCTTAACAACAATAATACTCAGAGCAATCTCCGCCTGCAGGAAATCAAACGAGCTAATGTAGAAAATCAGATTGGAACACAGTCCCGGATTTCTCAGCTTAGAGACGCTCCTCTTGCAGCAGGACATCTTGTTCGCTATGAAAGTTATTTGAGACGGGTAAATCAGTTTGAAAAAAATGCTGCAACTCTGGCAGATCAGTTTCAGGTTAGGGAAGGATACCTTAATCAGAATTTGCAGATTATTCAGCGTGTCCGTGAACTTGCCATTAATGGAGCTAACGGTGTAAATACTCCTGAGGATCTTAAAATCATGAGTATTGAAGTAAATGAACTTTTAAAAGAATTGGTTCAGAATGCAAATGCTATTGGTCCTGACGGCAACAGTCTTTTTGCAGGAACAAGTACCAAGACCCGTGCTTTTGATGTGTTTGAAGGAAGCGTTCCAGGTTCAGCAGAATCACTTATTACTCAGGTAAGATACAACGGAAATAACGAAAGCGTAAATGTTGAAGTTGACGAAAACGAATACCTTTCATTCAATAATTCCGGAAGCAAAAATTTCTGGGCAGAAAGACAGCAGTTGATTGCCTCAAGAGATGCATCAAGCTGGCAGGCTTCTGATGATGCTAAAATTTCTGTAGACGGAAAAGTTATTGATATTAACAGCGGCGATAATGTTTATGCTCTTATTTCTAAAATCAACGGCAGTGGTGCCAGTGTTAGAGCAAGTCTGGATCCTATTACTAATGGGTTAAATCTTGAAACAACTGATGCACGTCAGCTTTGGCTTGAAGATAAAAGCGGCAGTACACTTCAGGATCTTGGTCTCATAAAAGATAATGGTCAGAAACCTCCATATAATATTGGAAACAGTGTCCGTTTAAGTGGCGGTTCACTTTTTGACGCTGTTATTGCTGTTCGCGATTCAATGTTGAACGGTGATTCCGAAAGCTTAGGTGGAAGAGTTCTTGGTGTTCTTGATAACGGATTAAAAAATCTTACAACACGACTTTCTGAAGTGGGAAGCATTTATGAAAGATGTCAGAATAATATTCAGCGCAGTACTTTAAACGAATTGAATGTTACAAAACTTGTAAGCCGTGAAGGTGATATTGATTTTACAAAAGCCGTAATCGACATGAAGAAGCTTCAGTATGTTAACCAGGCTACTATGAGCAACGCTGCAAAGATGTATTCTTCAACTTTGCTTAACTACATGAGATAATTAAGGGGATAAAAAAATGCAGGTTAAAACTAAAACAATGGGTGTTATTGATGTTCCAATGGAAAACAGACTGGAGCTTCCAAGAGGACTTTTTGGTTTTGAAAAATACAGAGATTTTGCAATCGTAGAAAGTGAATATAAACCACTTTTGTGGCTTCAATCAATGGAAGATCAGAATCTCGCTTTTCTTCTTATTGACCCTTTCCTGATTTGCGATGATTATGAAGTTGATGTTGATGATAGAACTTTGGAACAAATTGGAATTACCAGTGCAGCAGATGTTGTTGTTATGGCAATTGTTACTGTTCCAGGAGATGGAAGTCCGGTAACTGCGAACCTTCAGGGACCAATCATCATTAATAAAAAGAACCAGCAGTGCATGCAGGTTGTGCTTAACGATTCCAAGTGGACAACAAAACACAATATCATTGAAGCACTAAAAAAAAGGGGGAGTAAATAATGCTTATTCTCTCAAGAAAAGTTGATGAAAAAATTGTAATCGGAAACGAAATTACAATTACGATTATTGATATTAAGGGCGACCAGGTAAAAATCGGTGTTGATGCTCCAAAAAATGTTAAAGTTTTCCGCCAGGAAGTTTATGATGAAATCCAGATGGAAAACAAACTTGCTGCAACAACTGGGGACCTTAAAGATCTTGGAAAGCAGCTGGGATTGTAACTTTTATTCAGCGGATTTATTTTTTTCTAGAACAATTTCGGCTTCGCTTTTTCTAAGGTAAACAGGACCTTCATATTCTGCGCAGGGTTCTTTTTTATCTGCAATCATTTTTTCTGCTATCTGGAAAAGGCTTTCGGTGCAGTCACTTTTAAAATCAAAATAATGAATTCCATAAAGTGGAGTTTTGTCTTTTACCATATTTACAAAAATATCTGCATCAGGCCCAACTACCAGAACGTCGTTTTCCGGATCAATCTGGTTAAGAATTTCATCGATTGAACTGTCTGCTTCTTCTGTTACTTTATTTCCCCGAACATAAAAGCAATTGTAGAACTGTTCTTTATTGCCAAAAATTACGCTTAATACATTTTCTATTGCTGAATCATAAGGCATTGCATATGCATCAAGTGTGCTCACACCGTAAATTGGAGTTTTGTTTGATATTTCCAGTGCTTTTAATGCAGAAAGACCCAGTCTCAATCCTGTAAAGCTTCCGGGTCCTATTGTAATTGTGGTATAGTCAAGATCTTTGGCAGAAATATCTAATTCTCTAAGTACACTGTCTATTGCAGGAAGAAGTTTTTCGCTTTGCTTCATTCCAATATCGTAAGTAGTTTTTACAACTCTATGGTCGTCTTTTGCTGCAACGGTAAGTCTTGTTACTGCACAGTCTATTGCAAGTGCTTTCATTATTTATTCTCCAGTTTGATTTCCTGGTATGGCCAGTTGATCAGTTCAATTGTTCTTGTACTGTCCTCATTTGGTGTTATCTGAACAGTAATAGTTTTTTTGGGAAGTTCACTTTGAATTTTTTCACTCCATTCAATAATGCTTACTCCATTACCATAAATAAGATCATCAACTCCAAGGTTTATAAAATCTTCTGCATTATCAAGCCGGTAAACATCCATGTGATAAAGTGGCATTTTTGCCCCTTCATATTCGCTGATTATACAGAATGTGGGACTTGTAATATTGTCTGTTACTCCAAGAGCTTTAGCAATTCCTTTTGTTATTGTTGTTTTCCCGGCTGCAAGAGTTCCCCTCATTGCAAGAACATCGCCAGGTTTAAGCATTGCTCCAAGAATTTCTCCTAAAGTAATTGTTTCTTCGCTTGAATGGGTAGTTAATTTTAAGTTCAATTGAATGCACCTTCTTTTAAAAGTGATGAAAGTTTTTCGTAGATTACACCTGTAAGGATGTTATCCTGAAACTGTGTTTCGATGTTAAGGAATATGATTGATTTTCTACCGATTGGATCAACTTCAATTTTCCACTGAACCGGATAATGTTTTGTCTGGTTATATGCTTCAATAAAAGCAGTTCCGTTGAATTTCTGCATATAGTAGAGACCGTTTTCATCTTTAGAAATATCTGCAATTTCCTTACAAATCATTAAAGTTCTCCAGCCTGTTGATTCTGCTCAAGGTACTCATATATTGTAGCATAAATTTTATTTTTGTAAACTTCTTCTATTTTAACAAACTGAACGTGAAGAATGTAATGCTGTTTGTCCTCTGTCTGAGTTGTCATTACAATTAACCCGGTTGCTTCTGCATTAAAATCATTTAACTGGAATTTGATATGCATGTACTGGCCCTGTTTAATTGGCAGGGAACTGATGATTCTGCATCCGTTAGAAGATATATCCTGAAGTATTCCATTATAAGTTTTTTCCATAGGAATATATTCAAGATTTTTTCTGCCTGCATGAGGGTTGCCTTTTACTTCTACAGCACTAAAAACACAATTGTTATTTACAACCATTCGTTTTGACATTCGGCGCTTCATTGCTTTTAAATTGTTCGTGTGTATTGTAATCATGGTTTTTTCCTTTCCTTCGGCATTTTTTTCGTAACGGGCAATTCTAAAAGTTGCGGCGTAACAAATATTGTTTTTTGTTGTAAAAGTAACATTTACTTTTGACGTTGGTTCTGGTTTTAAATTTGATGAAGCAAGGGCGGCAGGCAGTTCAAATTTTAATCCCTGATTTGTGTTTTCTACCAGTTCAATTGTCCAAAGTGTTCCTCTAATATCAGTATACTGCATTTTCTGGCCTGGAACAATGCTTTTTGAAGAAGTAATAACAAATGTTGATTTGTAAAGAACTTCAATTTTGTATCTTATAGAAAACAGCAAAGCTTTTAATTTTTCGTTCTCCGTATTAACTGAACCAGGAATATCGTTTTCGCAGAGCTGCTGATATTTTTTCTTAAAAAGCTCATCAGTTTTTTCAGTATCTCGTATTATGTATTCAATGTTTAAACTGCTTAACTGATTGCACATATTTACAAGAAATTCTTTTTCTTCTTTAGTGAAATTTGCATCCTTGCTGATTCTGTTTACAATTCGTAAAGTAGTAGCCGCATTTTTGTGAGATTCAATATATTGAGGAGACTTTTTGTATGATTCAAGCCATTTTAAGAAAAGATAAACAAGAACGAGAATAACGGTAATTATAAGTGCAATGAGGGGAATTGTATAAACTTGTAAAGTTGGCTGTAAAGTTTTGTTCATTGCTGTCTCCTTTAATTACTGGGAATCTGCAATAGCTTTTGCAATCTGTTCCAGACGGGGACTGATTTCGTATTCAGCCAGGTCTGCAACAGTAACAGTATCTTTAGCTTCCATGGCATCCTTGAAATCTTTAAAAATCGGTGTGAATTCCCCAAAAAAAGTTCCCAAATCATTTCCGTCAATGATGATTTTTCTGTATGTATCAGGAAATAATGCACTAAGTGTTGCTGTATGGCAGAACCGGTCAATTTCGTTGGCAAGGTTTTCTATAATTTCATTGGCATCTTTTTCTTTTCCGCTTTGAAGAAGTACGCTGATGTTCTGCAATCCTTTTGAAATTTTCCTGAAATTTTCTGCATTTATGGCAAAATTTTGAGTAATATCATTTTTTGAAATAACCTGGAGACGTAAATCTGTTGATTCGTTTAATTCCTGGCTGAATGCTTCATCAAGTTTTTCCGCATCTATAACTTTCCCGTTAAGTTCAATACTCACTGTGGTAGCGTCATTTTTTTCTGCTTCTTCTTCAAAACCTTTTAATACATCGCCTACAGTTTTTTCGTTTTCAAGAGTAATGTCTAATTTATTACCGTTTACATAGAAGTTCATCTGTTGTTATTCCCCTGATTTGTAAAATTGTTGATTGCGTTTGTCTGGCCTTCAAGGCTGTTAAGAGTGCCTTCCATTGCAGAGTATTTTCTGCGGAGTTCACTTTCTTTTTTGGCAATCTGGGATTCAAGTTGAGTGATTTTCTGATTTGAAGCTTTTATGCTTCTGTCTAGAGTTGAATTCTTAATTGAAAGAATACCACCGCTTTGAACCCAGGCTCCAAGCTGTTTGTCCATCATATAGGCGATTCCATTATCAATAATCAAATCACCGTCTGTATCATAGCCAAATAAATTTTTAATCTGATCCAGACTGTTTTCCAGTACGCTGTCCAGTTTTTTTTCGTCAACCTCCAGATAACCTCTTAACTGTGCTGCATTGTAACCGGCTCCAGTAGAACTTGCATTTGTTGAAATTCCAATCTGGCTTAGCATAGAAATTGTGGTATCATCATCAAAACGGTAAGGGGCAGAGGTAATCTGCTGAAGTTTTGCTTTCTGGTCTGTAAGTGAATAATCGCTCATAAACATTCCCAGTTTTTTTCCTGCGTCTTCTACTTCTTTGTCAGAAAGATAATCAAGCTCGTTGATAACTTCTTGTTTGTTAGTGCTTAAAATTGTAAGTTCTGCAATTGTCTGATTATATCTTCCCACAAATTGAATCAGTGCGTCTTTTGCTCCTTCTGAATCTGGGGAAATTGTAATTGTTGCAGTTTTTTCTGTTGCATTATGAAGGTGAAGGGTAATATCCGGAACAATATCGTCTATATCGTTGTCTGGACGAGAAATTGTAATCCCTTCGTATTTAATTGTTGCATCCTGGGCAACTGTTATTGGATGAACAGGCATGTAACCAAGGCTTTTTGATGGATCGTATGCTTTGGGAACACTCATTGTAAGCTGTCTGCCTGTATTTGGATTTCTGATTATTACAGCAGTGGCATCCGGATAATCTTTCATAGTAAAGCTTACAACTTTGCCTTCATCACTTTCTTTCATTAAATTTGAATCAAGGAGCTGTTCTGAGCCATCATTGTTTTTTATGTAAACAAGTTTGTCTGTTTCTATTGGTTTAAGAGGATTTGTAACTTTTGGAATAACTGCTTTTGTATCGCTGGGATTGTTGTAAACCTGAACCCCTTTAAAATCGATTTTACCCGGTTCCGGAAGAACTGGTCCCTGAGGCTGTTTATTGATTGCTTCTGTAATGTCTTCTGTTTTCTTTGAGACCAGTGTAAATTCAATTTTCTGGTTTGGATCATTTTTTATATTGTCCGGAATATCAATCTGGATTCCGCCTCTAGGATTGATTTGAATTTTACCGTCTTTTGTCTGAACATTTGCTTTAGAAAGGGCAGGCATGTTCTGCTGGAATTCTTCATCTGTGTTAGATTTATCTGGAGTCTTGAATTTTTGAATACTAGAGTCGAACTGAGTTTCCTGAGTTTTTGCAGCCTGGATCATTTCAATTGATTTTGCAAATTCCAAAGCTTTGTCTTTAAATTCAAGTTTGTTTCCTTCACCTGTTTTAAAACTTTCTATAATAAGAGAGGATTTATCTTTTGTAACGCCAATCAGGCTTGCATGTACTGTTTCTCCACCACGTTTGTTAAGGGCAGAAACAAATTCGTTAAGGGAGCCACCTTTCCAGTTGAATGAAACACTTTTGTTGCCAACTGTAAATGTGTAGGTGCCTTTTTCTACAGTCATTTTCCGGTCCACATTGGCACTCATAAATTTATCTGCGGTGGCAGTGTTGATTATGTCTATTTTAAACGAGCCATATTCCGCATTTCTTGCTGCGTCTGCGGTAACTGCATATTCTTCTGAGCTTTCTGTTAATTTATTGTTAAAAGGATTTTCAAATGAATATAGTGATTTTACACTGTCACGCAGAGAGGTCATTTTCTGGTTTACTGTGCGCCATGCGTCCTGCTGGAGCTTAAGCTTTTCCAGATTTTCCTGTTCACGGACAAGTGGTTTTCTTTCCACTGCAATGAGAGAGTCCACGAGATCATTCGTTTTGTATTTGTCGCTTACACCAGGTATGCTGATTCCGTTGCTTGCCATTTTCTTTTAAATACAAACAAACACCCGGGCCAAAAGCTTCTGACCAGGGTGTTTATTTTACTAACAGCTTTTTATGCCTGAAAGTATTAAATCATTTCGTCAAATAACAGACCGATTACTTTATTGAATCTTGCCTGCATTTTCTGTACATCTTCTGAAGGGATTTCCTTGATTACTTGATTAGTACTCCGGTCCACAACAGAAATTACAACTTTGTTCAAATCACTGTTTACATTAAACTGCAATTTGCGTCCAATAGTCATGTCTGACAACTCCTGGAGCTGGCGGACACTTTCTTTGGTTTCTTCCAGATTTCTGGCAATTGAGTCTACCACTTCTGCTGAACTACCAGTGTTGATTTTTGGTGTCTGAGAAGCTGTTTGTGTGCTTAAAGGATTAAGGCCATCCATTGCCATAGTCTGTCCAATCATTCCGTTGATTCTCATAGACATCCTCCTATTTTTAACGCAAAATGTTAGCACTAACATACTTTGCGCAGTATTTTCAAAAATTGGTAAGGAAAGGGGCGCTTCCCAACCTTACCATTAAGCTCTTGTTTCTCTAATTATAAAGATGATATCCAGCTATCTTTATTATTTAAGAAGAGCAAGAACGTTTTGACTCTGACTGTTAGCCTGTGCCAGCATAGCTGTACTTGCCTGTGTCAAAATCTGACTTCTGGTGTAATCAACCATTTGTGAAGCCATATCAGTATCGCGGATAACGCTTTCTGCACTCTGGGTGTTTTCTGCTGCTACTGCAATACCATTAGAAGCCATTTCAAAGCGGTTCTGGTAAGCACCTAAATCTGCTCTCTGTCTAGAAACCCGCTGCAAAGCACTGTCGATTGTGGCAATAGCCATGTTTGCGCTGTCTGGAGTAGAAATGCTTAACTGTTCTCCATTACCAGAAATGTTTTTTAATCCCAAAGCTGTAGAAGTCATTGTTCCAATGTAAACATTTGTGTTCTGGTCTACGTTTGCACCGACCTGGAACTGCATGATTCTGCCTGTAACACTTTCCCGTGCAAAAGCGCCTGTAAGCATATTCATACCGTTGAACTGTGCCTGGGAAGCAACTCTGTCAACTTCAGCAACCAACTGTGAAACTTCAACCTGGATTTGCATACGATCTTCATCAGAATAAATTCCGTTTGAAGCCTGTACAGCAAGTTCGCGAATTCTCTGAAGAATATCAGTTGTTTCAGCAAGATAACCTTCAGAAGTCTGGATAAATGTAACACCACTTTGAATGTTACGATTAGCCTGATTGAGTCCGCGGATTTGTGAACGCATCTTTTCAGATACTGCAAGTCCTGAAGCATCATCACCAGCACGGTTAATTTTTTCGCCCGAGCTGAGTTTTTCAATGCTGCTCATAAGGTCTGAGTTAGAAACACCCAGAGATCTGTTTGCATACATTGAACTCATATTGTGATTGATAACCATAAATGAGCCCTCCATGAATCAAATACGTAAAGCATCATGCCTTACGCCAGCTGTATAGGTATCCGGAAACAATTGCGCCGCCCCCGAATATTTCAGCCCTAATCAGCGGGAACCGTTGTTCAATATTTCTGAGCCTTGTACACAGAATTTGAGCAACCGTCCACGCCGTTCAGCTGATAATTCATAAAAGGTAATGTTACTTTCATAACATTTATGTCAAATAACACTCATTAGAAAAAACTTATTGGTTTTTCCTATGATATTGGTTTACAATGGGGATTTATAATTTTCCCAGAATTTCCTTGTAAAATTGCAGAAAAATGTACAAATCGTCTGTAAACGCCAAAAATCCTGACTGAATTCAGGATGTAATTTAAAAAATTAAACTGATGCGGATTTTAAAGTTGAGAGGATAGAGTAGATAGTTTCCGCGCTATTAAATAGCAGGCAATTTAAAAACTGCCTACTATTTAATATAAATCAGAAAATCAATTTTATCAAGACTATTTTTTTAGACTTGTTAATTGATTTTTACACTACTGAAGGAGTGACAATACTGTCTGAGACTGTGCATTAGCCTGAGCAAGCATTGCTGTTCCAGCCTGTGTAAGGATCTGGTTCTTAGTAAAGTTTACCATCTGTGAAGCCATATCAGTATCACGGATTGCTGATTCTGCAGCCTGTGTATTTTCGGCAGCAATATTAAGTCCTTTTACTGAATATTCAAGACGGTTCTGGTAAGCACCCAAATCTGCACGCTGTTTGTTGATCTTTTTAAGAGCTTCATCCAGTGTACCGATTACGCGGTTGGCATCATCCGGATTCTGGAGAGTAATGATTTCTTCATTGCCAATTGATCTTATTCCAAGACCTGTTGCTGTCATAGTTCCAATGAATACGCTCATTCTCTGGTCCATGTTTGAACCAATGTGTAACCACATTGAACCTGTTACAGCATTTTCACCTGTAGCTTTTGCAAAGCGACCTGTAAGCATGTTCATACCATTGAACTGTGCCTGTGATGCAATGCGGTCTACTTCGGCTACTAACTGGCTTACTTCTACCTGAATCTGCATGCGGTCTTCATCTGTGTAGATACCGTTGGCACTCTGAACTGCAAGTTCACGAATACGCTGCATGATATCTGTTGTTTCCTGCAAGTAGCCTTCTGTTGTCTGAATGAAATTGATACCATTGCTTGCGTTTCTTGATGCCTGGTTTAAACCGCGGATTTGTGAACGCATTTTTTCAGATACTGCAAGACCTGAAGCATCGTCGCCTGCGCGGTTAATTTTTTCTCCTGATGAAAGTTTTTCCATATCTTTCTGAAGACTAACACCTGTGTTGCCTAAAGTACGATTGGAATACAATGCGGACATGTTGTGGTTGATGACCATAGTTTGTTCCTCCGTGGAATTAATGTAAGAGAGAATCCTTTCTCTCAGATTTGTAAAAGAATGCATCTGCATTACAAGGCTACATCTGCAATCTTTTACAGTGAAGTACGGAAAGTAACTTTAAAAGCCCTTTTTCCATTCCTTCAACTTATATTTCGGCATACTTTAGAAAAAACTTTACAAAGAAAAATAAAAAAAAATGCATAAAATTTTGTTATATTTGATTTTTTATCAAAAAAAACAAAATTTCATGCATTCAACATATAAAAAAATAATGATTCAGGGAAAAAATTTAATTAAGAAAAGCAATTATAATGAATCAATTATTCCTTTAAGGCTTCTAAGGGCTTTTCCTCTGTGGGAAATTGCATTTTTTTCTTCTGCAGTAATTTCAGCACTTGTTTTACCATATTGTGGCAGGAAAAACAAAGGATCATAGCCAAATCCACCGTTGCCCCTTGCTTCTTGAATTGTATCTACAAGTGTTCCTTCCATTGTTTCGTTGGCAATATAGAATCTGTCGTTGCCAAGATACAATACCATGGCACAAACATAATGAGCACTTCTGGGACCGTTCTGGAACTTTCCAGTTTTTTTGCCTTCTTCAACATTAACTTTACCGCTTTTTAATGCATCATTTGTCTGCTGTATAACAAAAGCATTCTGATCTTCCTGCGGACATTTTCTGCCATCTGGATATCCCTGCATAAAATTTGGGCCAGCATAACGGGCACTGTAGATTCCAGGTGCACCATTCAAAGCATCAACACAAATCCCAGAATCGTCTGCAATTACAGGGCAGTGGACAATATTCCACAAAGTTTTTGCTTTAATCATGCTGTTTTCATAAAAAGTTGAACCAGTTTCTTCCGGATCAAATTCTATGCCTTCATCTTTTGGAATTACAATCTGATGCTGAGGGAGCATTTCCTGCATTTCCTTTCTTTTGTTTACGTTTCCTGTTGCCAAATAAATTTTCATGTCTGTTAATATATTGTAAATGTTCAATCTGCTCAATATGTTCATAATCTGGATTTTTTTCATCACAATCCAAATCTTCCATTGTAGCAATCATTTTGGCAGCACATTCCAGAGCGTATGCTATTTTCTTTTCGTTTGTTTCAAGAATTTCTGCGATTGTTCTGTTTGATGCTTTTACGCAAAGTGAGGAATCTGATGAAATGTCTTTTGTGATTTTTTTCCATTTTGAACAGTAAATTCTGTTTTCTTTTGTGATGTCAGTCCAGTTTTCTTTTTCCAGAAGAATATTTTCCAGCATGAATTTACGGTGATTTGAATAACTTTTCTGTATTATTTCCATCCGTTTTTCTGCTTTTGATATTTTTCCCTGAAGTTGAATTTTTACCTCTTCTTTTTTTTCAAACAACTCTTCCTGAGAAACTCCAGTAAATTCTGAA
>JAEDJS010000050.1 GCA_016296205.1 Treponema sp.
TGCAATTGGTTCGTTTATCAGGCTTCTGGTAATGAGTAAAAGTTCAAAAAGACGGTAATATTAACTGTTTGTAAATTAATAAATCATGAATCCCTGGCAGAATTTAAAGTGTTAAATACTTTGAAGTAGCCGGGGATTTTTTTATTAATATTGATTGATTTTGGCCTAAGATTTATAATAAGCAGGCAATTTAAAAAAAATAAACGAGCCGGTTTAAGGAGGATGAAGCCCGACTCGTTTTTGCCTCTCGTTTGCTGTTGACTGTAATATATATCACTTTTTACAATTTGTCAACGGTTTTATGAAAATATTTGAAAACTTTGCAAGGAGTAACATTTTATGAAGAAAATTGGAGTGATTGGGGCCATGGAAACAGAGGTTGCAGCTTTACGCAGCCATTTAAATCCTTTAGAAGGCAGAAATTCGGTGGAAAAATGCCAGAAAGGTGGAATATTGTTCACAGAAGGTATTTTAAATGGAATAAACGTTGTAGTTGTTAAAAGCGGAGTTGGAAAAGTAAACGCAGCATTGTGTGCTCAAAGACTTATAGTTGAATTTGGCTGTACTCACATAATAAATACAGGAATTGCCGGTGCTATGGCAGAAGGGCTGGGAGTTTTTGATTTTGTTGTTTCAAGTGATGCAGTTTATCATGATATGGATGCTACTGGTTTTGGCTATAAAGTTGGAGAAATCCCACAGATGGAATGCAGCAGATTTATGGCAGATTCAGAAATGATTAAAGCGGCAGACAAAGCGTTTAAAATGGTAAAAGAATGTGAAGGTCACAAGTTGATTTTTGGAACTGTTGCCAGTGGAGATCAATTTATAAGTGAATCAGCAAAAAAGAAATATATAGAAGAAAATTTTCATCCTGCTTGTGTAGAAATGGAAGGTTGTGCAATTGCTCATGCTTGTTATCTTAACGGAACACCTTTTGCAGTAATCCGCTGTATGAGTGATATGGCCGATGAAACTGTTGAGCAGACTTATAATTTTAATGAAGACTCTGCTGCTGCTATGAGTGCCAGCCTTGTAGAACAAATGATTACCCTCATTTAGAATTGAAAATTTCTGGAGATTTTTTTGATAAATGAATGTTATTGGTGAGAAATTTAAAGAGACTTTGGGAAGTGTAATTCCCATAATTATTATTGTTGCCGCTTTGAATTTTACAGTTTGCCCGTTAAGTGCAGATCTTCTTGTTAGATTTGTGGCTGGAGGAATACTTCTTGTTGTAGGGCTTTCGTTTTTTCTTCTGGGAGTTGATTTAGGAATTCTTCCAGTAGGAGAAAGAAGTGGAGCTGCGTTAACAAGTAAAAAAAATCTTCCCCTTCTTCTTGGAGCATCTCTCTTTATTGGATTTATTGTAACAATTGCAGAACCAGATGTTCAGGTGCTGGCAGAACAGATTAAGAATTCATCTGCACTGGTTAATAAGAATCTTCTTGTTGTAATGATTGCTGTGGGAATTGGTATGTTTGTAATGCTGGGGCTTCTGCGCACAGTTTTGCATCTTCCCCTCAACATTATACTTACTGTTTCTTATATTATAGTTTTTGGTCTTGCGTTTTTTTGCCCAAAAGAATTTCAGGCAGTTAGTTTTGATGCCGGTGGTGCTACAACGGGTCCTATGACAGTGCCTTTTATTATGGCCCTTGGGGTTGGTGTAGCAGCTGTTAGAAGCGGTAAAAATGTAAGCAGCAGCGATGACAGTTTTGGACTTACGGGAATTGCCAGTGTGGGACCTGTTGCGGCAGTTTGTGTTTACGGTGTGCTGGCTGGCTCAGGAATTTTGGGAACAGCAGTAGAACCGGGGAGTGGAGAAATTCAAGCTGCAGTTGGGGAACAAGTTTTGGATTCAACTTTTGGAATAATCAACTCATTGAAAATTTTCCTGCAGATCCTTCCCGAAACTTTAAAAGAAGTTATGCTGGCAATGAGTCCTCTTGTTGTTTTATTTATTATACTTCAACTGTTTCTTCTAAAAATGCCTCCATTTAAAGTATGCAGACTTTTTATTGGTCTTTGCTATGCTTTTGTGGGACTTGTGATTTTTCTTCTTGGCGTTAATGGTGGTTTTATGCCGGCGGGTCTGGAAGTGGGAAATCAACTGGGGCAGCTTGCATTAAAATCCAATGGCTGGAAAATCCTGGTAGTTTTAGTTGGTGCAGTTTTGGGAGCTGTAGTTGTATGTGCGGAACCGGCTGTGTGGATTTTAACAGAACAGGTTGAAGATTTAAGCGGTGGAAATATCCGGCGTAAATTGATGTTAACTTTTTTAAGTGTTGGTGTTTCGTTAAGTATTGGTCTTAGTATGCTCAGGGTGATTTATCAGTTTAGTCTCTGGTATATTTTAATTCCCGGATATGCAGTTGCTCTTGTGCTTTCTTATCTTGTAAGCCCTCAGTTTGTGGGAATTGCATTTGACAGTGGAGGAGTTGCCAGTGGACCAATGACAAGTACTTTTATTCTGAGTTTTACCCTTGGAGTAAGCAGCAGTTGTGGTGGTAATCCGGTAACAGATGCTTTTGGCGTTATTGCGCTGGTTGCAATGACACCTTTGCTTGCTATTCAACTGTTAGGTCTTGTTTATAAATATAAGCTAAAGGGGCAGAAAGGTGAATGAATATTATTTGAATATAACAGTTGTTCCCCGTGGTAAAAGTATGATTGTTACAAAAGCCGCAGTAATGGCCGGTTGCAGCGGAGGAACAGTAATTGGTGGCAGAGGAATCAGTCGTAACGGGCTTGCAGTTCTTTTGGGGTTTGGAGAATTTGACCAGGATATAATCATCAATCTGGTAGAAAAAGACAGACGCCGTGAAGTGCAGACTGCAATTAAAGTAAGCTGCAGCAGTCAGAAAAAATTTTTTGGAGGAATGTTCAGTTTAAAAGCTCAGGATTTTGTTAAGGGCGGAAACATTTATCATGGAGAAACAAAAATGGATTTGGAAAACAGCGAAGAAGGTAAAGATAAAATGACCCATGAACTTATTGTCGTAATTGTAAATAAGGATTTTGCAGACGATGTAATGCATGCTGCAAGAAAAGCTGGAGCTGGTGGAGGTACAGTTATAAATGCCCGGGGTACAGCCAGAGAAGAAGATGCAAAATTTTTTGGTGTGCAAATTGTTCCGGAAAAAGAAATGCTTATGATTCTTGTTGATTCAGACAAAAAAGAAAAAGTACTGGAATCAATCAGAAATTTAAAATGCATTTCCCAGCCAGGAAGCGGAATTGCTTTTACAATGCCGGCCACTGATTTTACAGTATTGGGAAAAAGTGCAGGTAAATAAAAAAAATTAATACAATACTTATTATTCAGGAAGCAGAAACTGTGTTTTAATGCGGGACTTTTTTTTTGACTTATTCAACTAAAGCATGATATAATTTAATTTATGTACGAAGATTTAGACCCTAGTATTGCTGCCCTTTTAAGTGACGCAGAAAATAATTTTACACCATCTAGAGATGATTCGGAATTTTTGTCAAATGTTCCTGAATCAAAGTTCGATCCTCTGCCATCTCAGAAACTTGGTTTTTCATCAAGTGGTGCACCAGCTCCAAAGCCTAGACAGGATATTTCCAATGGTGGAGTTCCAGATGTAGATCTTGCACTTAAAGGATTTGATAAAATAGAAAAATTCTTTGAAGAAACTCCAAATCCGGTTTTTGATGATCCATCTTACTATAAAACTGCTCTTACAGGAGAAGGTCAGGCCAGCCAGGCATTGCATCAGCTTTTGGGAAAGTACCTTAACTGTACAGATGCAAAAGACAGAACTGTTTACCGCCAGAATATGGTAAATGTTTACTGGAATTATCTTAATGCCCTGGCACCAAAAATGACAAATTCAAATCTGCCTCTCTGTAAAAGAATGGTTATGCGTTTTGGAGTTGTGCTTCCTTCTCTTTTTACACAGGAACAGAAAACATTTTTCTCTAAGTCAATAATTAAAAATTTTACAAGCGAACCGATTTTTTACATGGATGAATGGATGCGTGAAATTGCTGCCGGCCGGTTGACTCTTTCTGCAACAGATGAAGCTCCTGTAAAACGTTCAGCAAGTAATGGTGCAGATGCTCAGAGAATTCAGCAGTTAAAAAGTAAAAACAACGGAAAGCTTCAGAATGCCGAAGCCCTTTTGCAGTCAAAAGAAGGTGAACGTGCCATGGTTGAACAGGAATTGCAGGAAAGAGTTAGAATTATCTGCGATCATCCGGCATTAATCGGCCTTGAACCTCATACTCAGAATTTAAGTGAAAGCCAGCGTAAAACTTTTGCAGAAATAACAGAAAGGTTGCGTCAGCTTCAGAAAATAGACCGTGAACTTGGAAATTACATCAAGGAATATCAGGAAGCAAAGGATATTGAACGTTCTCTTGATATAAAAGCAACAGAATTACCTCAGGAAACATCTTCTGTAGACAAGGAACAGATTACAACAGAAATGGGGTCAATTCGTCAGATGGCAAAAATGACAGTTGGTCGCCAGGGAAATCACTTTCCGATATTTACAAGAGAATTTTTCCACTGTTTTGATAAATCAACTGGTTTTAGAGAAAACGTTCTCAGGGAACTGGCATGGATTGAATCAATTGACCCTAATGCTTTCTGCCGTATTCATAAAAATGTTAGCAATCGAATTGTTCCTTATGTTCTGCTTGTTCCAACTTACGGCGATACAGGTTTCTGCTGGGAACCATTTGACCGCTATAACCGTGTAACAAGCCGCGGCCGAATTGTTATTCCAATGTATCCTCGGGATTTAAAAATTGCATGTCTTACAGCAGTTGCAGATTTAAGATGGCAGGTAGCAAAAGAAAAGGCAAGCTATTACTGGATGGAAGAAGGTTTAACTGGTCAGTACTATCAGTGGATAGACAGTCAGAAACTTAAAGGGGACCTTAAAACATATTTTATTTCCGACTATATTTTGTGGATGACAAAAGAAAGCGAAGGTGTGCAGAAGCTTCCAAAAGAAGTAAGAGCAATTTTCTGGCGCTTTTTACCATTCCCCCAGGACAGAAAAGACCAGCTTAAAAAACGCAGCCGTGCTTACGAAGAGTTATATCAGCGTGATATTAACCGCAGTATGAGTGACGGATATTGATAAGGTATTTGTTTTGTCTGTTTTAATTAAAAGCCTCAAAATTGCAGGAGCGGCACTGGTTGCGGTGTTATTCTGTAATTTATTAGGACTTCAGAGTTCAGTGACCGCAGGAATTATTACTGTTTTGAGTATTGGTAATACAAAGCGGGAAACTTTTCGCAGTGCCATCAACCGTGGACTAGCATTTTTGTGCGCAATTGGAATTTCTTTTTTGTGCTTTAAGTTGATTGGGTACAATATCTGGGCTTTTTCTATCTATCTGTTTATTTTTTCTCTCGTCTGTCTGGTTTGCAAGTGGCCGGAAGCAATTGCTATGGATTCTGTTCTTATTACTCATTTTCTGGGTGCGGGGCAGATAAGTGGCGCTCTTCTGTTGAATGAATCACTTTTGTTCATTGTTGGAACTTTAATGGGGATAATTGTGAATCTTCATCTTCATCCTAAATCAACTGATTTTGATAAAGCGGCAGAAAAAGTTGACGGCGAGATTAAACAGATAATATCAAGAATGAGCAGAAATATTCTTTTAACTGATAAAACTGAATATGACGGAAAATGTTTTGAAAAACTGGACAAATCTCTGGATGTTGCAGAAAACTGTGCAAGAATCAACAGGCTTAACAAAATCTGGAATAATAATTTTTACGAAGAAGAATATGTTCAGATGCGCCGCCGTCAGTATTACGTTTTACAGCAGATCTATCAGAATATTATGCGTTTAAAGACAATTCCGGGGCAGACAGAAAAAGTTGCAGAAATTCTGGACAGAATTCAAAGTGAATATCACCGGCAGAACAATGTAAAATCACTTTTGGGTGAGCTGGAGCAGTGTGTTCAGAGTATGAAGCAGCAGAATTTGCCTGTTTCCCGAGAAGAGTTTGAAGACAGGGCGATTTTATTCTGCATTCTTAAACAGCTGGAACTTCTTCTTAAAATTAAAAGCGATTTTGTAAAAAGTAATCAGTTTTAGCATTATTTGTAAATCGAATTTAAATTCAACTTGATAAATCCTTAAAAAAATACCGTTGAAACATTGGTAAAAAAGGTTTATAATTCTTTAACTATTTTTAATTTTTTAGGGGCTCGGTATGAATTATTCATATTTTCCCGGATGTACTTTAAAGAATAAAGCTAAAGAACTTGACGCATATGCCCGCGCCTGTGCAAAAGTTTTAGGCTTTGATCTTAATGAACTTCCGGAATGGCAGTGCTGTGGCGGAGTATATCCACTATCCAAGAGTGAAGTTGCACCTCGTCTCCCTTCAGTCAGAGCATTAGCCGCATCTCGTGACGCAGAAACAGAATTGGTAACACTCTGTTCTGCTTGTTATAATGTTCTTAAACAGGTAAATGATGACATGACAAACGATGAAAATGTTATCATGAAGGCAAATAATTACCTGTCTGAGGACAATATTTCCTATCACGGCGAAACAAAAGTTCTTCATTATCTTGAAGTGCTTCGTGATGTAATAGGATGGGACAATGTTAAGAAGGCAGTAAAAAATCCTCTTAAAGACAAGAAGATTGGTGCTTATTATGGTTGTCTTATGCTTAGACCTGGAAAAATTCTCCAGCTTGATGACCCTGAAAATCCTCAGATTCTTGAAGACTTTATCAAGGCAATTGGTGCAACACCAGTAATTTATGCAGAACGCAACGAATGTTGTGGTGCATACGGCGGTCTTAGTGATGAATCAATTCCAAAGAACAGAACTGTAAAAATCCTGGCAAACGCAGAAGATATGGGCGCAGAAATGCTCATTACAAGCTGTCCTTTGTGTAAATACAATCTTATTAAGAATAAGAATGAATCTAAACTGGATGTAATCTATTTTACAGAATTGCTTGCAGAAGCACTTGGTGTAAAAGAAGAAGTATTGAGCCAGCTTAACAGGGAGGCTTCTAAATGAGCGATAAAATGAGCCAGAAAGAAATCGACCTTCTTAAATCACAGCTTCTCCTTATTAGTGGAGTGGAACCAAAGAAGTGTATGGTTTGCGGTAAGTGTTCAGGTACTTGTCCAAATTATGACGCAATGGAATATCATCCCCATCAGTTTGTTCAGATGGTAGAAAATGGAGAAATCCAGAAGTTGATGGAAAGCAAATCTATCTACGCATGTCTTTCATGTATGGCATGTCTGGAAAGATGTCCACGCCAGGTTGAACCAGCAAAGCTTATTGAAGCTGTACGTCTTGCCGTATTGCGCCAGAGAGACAACGATTACCTGGAACCAGAAAATATTCCAGCAAAGCTTGATGAAGATACACCACAACAGTTGTTGATGAGTGGCTTCAGAAAATACAGAAAATAGGAGTGACAGATGGAAAGAATTGGTGTTTTCGTATGTCACTGTGGTACAAATATTGCCGGAACAGTTGACGTAGCAAAAGTAGCAGAAGAGCTTGGAAAAGTAACAGGAGTTGTTTATTCAACAGACTATACTTACATGTGTTCATCTGCTGGTCAGAAAATGATTGAAGACCATATTAAGGACGACAAGCTTACAGGCGTTGTTCTTTGTTCATGTTCACCACGTATGCATGAAAAAACATTCCGTGGATGTGCAGAAAGAGCTGGTCTTAACCCATACAAGGTTGAAGTTGCAAACATTCGCGAACAGACTTCATGGGTTGGAAAAAGCGTAGAAGAAAATACAGAAAAAGCTATTGCTCTTGGAAAAGCAGCAGTTGCAAAATGTATTCTGGACACACCTCTGGTAGAAGGTGAAACACCTGTTACAAAACGTGCACTTGTTATTGGTGGCGGAATTGCAGGTATTACAGCCGCTTTGGATATTGCCGATGCCGGATTCCCAGTAGACATCGTAGAAAAGAAAGTTACAGTTGGCGGAAAGATGGCTATGCTGGACAAAACATTCCCAACTTTGGACTGTGCTTCATGTATTGTTACTCCAAAGATGACAGAAGTTAGCCAGAATCCAAACATCCGCATCCTTTCTTATTCAGAAGTTGTTGGTGTTAAGGGATATATTGGAAACTTCTCAATTGATATCAAGCGCCATCCTCGTTTTGTTGATGAAACAAAATGTACTGGTTGTGGTGAATGTATCGAAAAATGTCCAAACAAGAAAGTTCCAAACGACTTTAATCTTAATTTGGATAATAAAAAAGCAATCTATATTCCATTTGCTCAGGCAGTTCCAAAAGTTGCAACAATCGATTCAACTTATTGTCTGCACATGAAAGGTCTGGCTAACGGTAAAGATAATGTTTGTGGTTTCTGTGAAAAAGCTTGTGGTGCCGGAGCAATCAACTTCCACCAGAAAGAAGAAATCATTACAGAAAAATATGGTGCAATCATTGTAGCAACAGGTTATAACCCAATCGATCTTAAAAAATTTGACGAATATTCATACGCCCAGAGCCCGGACGTTGTAAGCTCCCTTGAATTTGAAAGATTGTGCAATGCATCTGGTCCTACAAACGGTCACCTTAAACGCCCATCAGACGGCAAGGAACCAAAGAAAATCGTATTTGTTCAGTGTGTTGGTTCACGCTGTTCGGCAAATGCAGAAAAAGGCCATGAATATTGTTCAAAAGTTTGTTGTATGTATACAGCAAAACATGCAATTCTTACTCGCGACCATTATCCAGATACAGAATGTTATGTATTCTACATTGACGTTCGAACTCCAGGTAAAAACTTTGATGAATTCTATCGCCGTGCAGTTGAACAGTATGGCGTTCACTACATTAAAGGTCAGGTTGGAAAAGTAACTCCAAACTCAGACGGAACACTGGATGTTCAGGGATCAGATTTGATTCTTAACAGACAGGTTCACATTAAAGCCGATATGGTTGTTCTTGCTGCATCAATTGAAGCAGACAAGAGTGCAAGACCTTTGGCTACAATGCTTACAACTTCAATGGATACAAATGACTTCTTCCTTGAAGCTCATGCAAAACTTCGTCCTGTAGAAAGCCCAACTGCTGGTATTTTCCTTGCCGGCTGTTGTCAGGGACCAAAAGATATTCCGGAAACAGTTGCACAGTCTAGTGGTGCTGCTGCAAAGGCAATCTGTCTTCTGGTAAAAGATAAGCTTAAGAACAACCCATGTACTGCTCATCCAGATGAAAATGCATGTAACGGTTGTGGTCAGTGTGCAAATGTTTGTCCTTACGGTGCTATCAGTTATGTTGATAAAGATTTCCGTGGTCCAAACAGAACTACAATTACAAGACATGTTTCACAGGTTAACAGTGCAATGTGTCAGGGATGTGGTGCATGTACAGTTGCTTGTCCAAGTGGTGCAATGGATCTTAACGGATTCAGCAACAAACAGATTTTGGCGGAGGTTGATTCAGTATTATGAGTGAAATAAAAGAAAACAAAAACTGGACACCTAAAATTGTAGCATTCTGCTGTAACTGGTGTTCTTACGCAGGTGCAGACTTGGCAGGGAACAACCGCCTTGATTATCCTGCAAACGTAAAAATTATTCGTATTCCATGTTCATGCCGTTTGAACCCATTGTTCATTCTTCGTGCATTCCAGCGTGGAGCAGACGGTGTAATTCTTTGTGGTTGTCATCCTGGAGACTGTCACTATTCAACAGGTAACTACTTTGCACGCCGCCGTATGACATTGCTTTTCTCTATGCTTGACTATCTTGGAATTGACAAGCAGAGAACAAGAGTTGAATGGTGTTCCGCTGCTGAAGGTGTAAGATTTGCAGGAATCATGAATGATTTCGTTGCACAGATTACAGCCCTTGGTGAAAATAAAAAATTGGAGGATGTAAGATGCAAGACACTTTAATCAACACAGCCAAAGCAAAACTTGCCGACGGTTCTGTACAGAAAGTTGTTGGCTGGCGCAAAGGTCTTTTTGATTACGATGTTACTCCTTCAGTATTTACAGATGCTGCAGACCTGGAAAAGAACTTTGTTTATAACGAAAACTGTGGTGCAAATCTTTCAAAATATCTTGTAAAAATCACAAGAGAAATTGAAATAAAGAAAAGCACAGCCAGAATGAACAACGTAATGGCTAAACAGCGGGATCCAAACGCTCAGGATGCCCCTATTCCTGAAGAAAAAGTTTTGGTTTTCCTTAAGCCTTGTGATACATACAGCTTTACAGAGCTTCTCAAAGAAAACCGCATTACTCGTGATGACGTTGTAGTTGTTGGTATTCCTTGTAACGGAATGAAAGATCCAGAAACAAAGGAAACTGCAGAACGTTGTGTTAACTGTAAATCAAAAAAGCATGTAACTTATGATGAACTTATTGGCGAAGAAGGGGATATTCTTGATTCAAAACGATTTGACGAAGTTGCAAAACTTGAAGCAATGAGCGTAGAAGAAAGAAATGAATTCTGGAAAAATGAATTCAGCCGTTGTATCCGCTGTAATGCCTGCCGGGACATTTGTCCTGCATGTACATGTGAAAAATGTGTATTTGACAACAACAAGCTTTACACAAGCCAGAAGGTTGCTCAGGTTAGCTTTGAAGAAAGCCTTTACCACATTATCCGGGCATGGCACGTTGCTGGCCGTTGTACAGACTGTGGTGAATGTTCACGTGTTTGTCCTGAACACATTCCACTTCACCTGCTTAACCGCAAATTCATCAAAGACATCAACGAAATCTACGGTCCTTATGTTGCAGGAAGCGATATGGAAACTAAGCCTCCAATGCTCACTTTTACAGAAGATGATGCAGAAACAACAATTATTTACGACCGCTCAAAAGATGAAGGAGGTAACGAATAATGTTCGCTCTTCCAATAGAAAAAATCGACGCATTGTTTGAAGCAATTGCCGCAACACAGAAATTGTATCTTCCAGTTACAAATTCAAGTGGAAAATCAAATTTCGAATTGTGGGAAAAAGGAAAGAAGCTTTCTGAAGAACTTAAAACAGTTCGCAGTGCAAAAGACTTCTTCTTCCCAAAAGCAGAAAATCTTGTTAACTACAAAGTGGACGGCAAGGAAATTACAGTAGAAGATCCACGGAAAGAAGTAGAAGACTTTGTTGTATTCGGTGTACGTGCCTGTGATGCAGCAAGCTTTGCAATAATCGACAAGGTATACCTTCACATGGATCCAGTTGACTCTTACTACAAGAATCGCCGTGACCATGGAACTGTAATTACTCTTGCATGTAATGAACCTGCTAAAACTTGTTTCTGTTCAACATACAAAATTGATGCTGCAAATCCTGCCGGTGATGTAAGCGCTTGGATGGCAGATGGAAAAATCTATCTCAAATCAAATACAGCAAAAGGCGAAACAATTCTTGCTGCAGTAAAAAGCGTTGGCAGTGATGCAGACGAAAAAGCAGTTGAAGCATGCAAAAAAGAAATTGCCGCAAAGATTGAAGCTCTCCCATTTGCTCACCTTGACCTTTCAAAGTTCCAGGGCAAAGACATGCTCAAAATCTTTAACAGCAAAGTTTGGGAAAGAGTAAGTGAAAGCTGCCTTGGTTGTGGAACTTGTACTTATGTTTGTCCAACATGTATGTGTTTTGACGTTCGTGATTTTGATACTGGCAATGGAATTAAACAGGTTCGCTGCTGGGACTCTTGTATGTACAACGACTTTACACAGATGGCTGCAGAAAACCCAAGACATACTCAGAAAGAAAGAAGCCGCCAGAGATTTATGCATAAGTTGATGTATTATCCAATGGCTCATGAAGGTGTTCATTCCTGTGTTGGTTGTGGTCGCTGTCTTGAAAGCTGTCCAATTAATATGAGTATTGTAAAAGTTATCAAAGCTTTTAACGAATCTGAGGAATAAGGAGAAAGTAATGGAAGCTAATGAATCTTTTATTCCTTACGTAGGAAAAATTATTGGTATTACACAGGAAACTCCGGATGTTAAGACATTCCGCGTAGTTGGCAAGGACGGAAAAAAACTTTTCCAGCATATACCTGGCCAGTGTGCAATGCTTATTGTTCCTGGTGTTGGTGAAAGTATGATTTCTATCACTTCATCTCCAACTCTTGAAGAATATATGGAATTTTCTATCAAAAAGTGTGGTTGTGTAACTGAATGGCTGCACAACGCAGAAGTTGGTCAGGAAATTTGTGTACGTGGTCCAATTGGTAATGGATTCCCAGTTGAAGGAGCACTTAAAGGAAAGGATATTCTTGTTATTGCCGGTGGTATTGGTATTGCTCCAGTTCATTCAGTAGTTAACTACATGATGGACAACCGTGCAAATTATGGAAAAATCCAGGTAATTTATGGTGCCCGTTCAAAACAGGATCTTGTTCGCCTTGATGAAATGCAGAATGTATGGATGAAGCAGCCAAACTGTTCTATCGACATTACTATTGACCGCCCTCAGGACGATTGGGATGGACACGTTGGTTTTGTTCCTCCATTTATTACTGAACTTAAACCTGATGCAGGAATGACAGTAATTATGTGTGGACCTCCAATTCTTATCCACATGTCACTTGGAATTCTTAAGGACCTTGGCTTTAAGGATGAACAGATTTTCACAACAATGGAAATGCGCATGAAGTGTGGAATTGGTAAATGTGGACGCTGTAACATTGGTGATAAATTCGTTTGTAAAGATGGACCAGTTTTCAGCTTTGACCAGTTGGGTGAATTGCCACCAGAATATTAATTTTTCAGGAGATAAAAAACTATGGCAGATAAAGAAATGGCCACAATCTATTTGTTTGGCAAAAAATATGAAGTTCCTGCTGAACTTACAATTATGAACGCTATGGAATATGCCGGCTACCAGCTTAAACGTGGTTGTGGTTGCCGCAACGGTTTCTGTGGTGCCTGTGCAACTATTTACAGAATTAAAGGACAGAACAGACTCCAGACATGTCTGGCTTGTTCAAAGAAGGTAGAAAATGACATGTTCATTGCTACACTCCCATTCTTCCCACTGGTAAAACAGGTTTATGACATCAACAAAATTAAACCTGAACAGTCTGTAATGATGCAGCTTTACCCGGAAATTTATGCATGTGTTGGTTGTAACGCTTGTACACGTGCTTGTCCTCAGAGCCTTAACACAATGCAGTACATTGCAGCTGCTCAGCGTGGAGATTATGCTACAGTAGCAGACATTTCGTTTGACTGTGTAATGTGCGGATGCTGTTCTAGCCGTTGTCCAGCAGGTATTAGTCACCCACAGGTTGCAGAGCTTGCTCGCCGTCTTAATGGTAAATATATTCAGCCACAGACTCAGCACCTTTTGGATCGTGTTGCAGAAATCGATTCTGGTGCTTGTGAAGAAGCAATCAAAAAGCTTGTAGAAATGTCTACTGGTGATAAAGAACAGATTAAGAACCTCTACAACAACCGTGAAATCGAAAAATAAGGAGACGGACAATGTACGGAAATTACTTAGACGAAGCTGCAAAAATTGTTGCAGAAAAAAGAAGCGAAAATCTTAAGTTTGAACATGCTCGCCTTACAGCAGAAGAAAAAGACCAGATCCTCAAAGAATATCATCCAGACCGCATTGCTTCTGAATTTGAAGAACTCAAGATTGGTCCAAACAAAGGACAGAAAGCTCCAATTCAGCTGGCAGAAATGCTTCAGGCTAAACCAAGAATTGAACCAGAACACATTGACCTTGCTCACGTAGATTACGAAGCAGATGTTCTTGTTATTGGTGGTGGTGGAGCCGGTACAAGTGCTGCAATTATGGCAAGTGAAGCAGGAGCAAAAGTATTGCTGGCTACAAAACTCCGCATTGGTGATGCAAACACAATGATGGCAGAAGGTGGAATCCAGGCTGCAGACAAGCCAAACGATTCACCGGCACAGCACTATCTTGACTGTTACGGTGGGGGACACTTTGACGGTAAACCAGAATTGGTATACACACTTACAAACAATGCTCCAAAATGTATTAAGTGGCTTAACGACCTTGGTGTTGAATTTGATAAAGAAGCAGACGGTACAATGGTAACAACTCACGGTGGTGGAACAAGCCGTAAACGTATGCACGCTTGTAAAGACTACTCTGGTGCAGAAATCATGCGAACTCTCCGTGATGAAGTTCTTAACCGTCCTGATCAGATTACAGTTGTTGATTTTACAGCAGCTATTGAACTTATTAAGAACGACAAAGGCGAAGTTTGTGGTGCCGTTTTGATGAACGTAGAAACAAACGAAGTTCGCATTGCAAAAGCAAAAGTAGTAATCCTTGCAACAGGTGGTGCAGGACGTATGCATTACCAGGGATTCCCAACATCTAACCACTACGGTGCTACAGCAGACGGTCTTGTTATTGCTTATCGTGCTGGTGCAAAATTGCTCTACCAGGATTCATTGCAGTACCACCCAACTGGAGCTGCTTACCCAACACAGATTCTTGGTAAACTTGTTACAGAAAAAGTTCGTTCTCTTGGTGCAAAACTTATTAACAAAGACGGTGAAGTTTACATTCATCCTCTTGAAACACGTGACGTTAACGCTTCTGGTATTATTAAAGAAGTTCGCAACGGTCGTGGTGTTAAGAATGATGTTCAGGATGCAGTATGGCTTGATACTCCAATGATCGAAATGATTCACGGAGAAGGAA
>JAEDJS010000101.1 GCA_016296205.1 Treponema sp.
ATTCAGATGATTTCATGGATTATTATGCTGGCAATTTCTTTAATCAGAATGATTATCCTTTCAGACGTTGAACCATATTCAATCAACACTCTCATGAATGCAAACATTGCTTACCTTGGCTGGAACCTGATAATCTTTGCTGCGTTCAACACTGTGTTCCTTGGAAAGTTTTTCAAAACCGCATACAAAATCGGAATCCCGTTTCTGCTTTTTGGAATCTGTGCAACACTGATAATTTCCCTTGGAGAATCACTGCACTTTTTCCCCGGCCTTGAAACTTTGAACGACACTCATTTCCAGGTAAGCCAGCTTTACGTCCTTTGTGCCGGCATCGTGATTTATATTGCAGGAACTTTAGGAAGTCTTGCAGTTTCAATAAGACGTTTTGAGAAAATTGATTTGTAATTTTATCTGCGTCTACAGCCTGAGCCCCAGTAATTTGCCGCATGTTGCAGTCAACAAAAGTTTCCTGCAACACCAGGCTTTCCGCACTTCGCTAACGCTCATCCTCCTCGTAGTTGCAGCTCTGCAACTACTGCGGTGGACTGCTACGCAGGTGCTCCAATCCTTTGCGGTGATTATTCCTCCGCAATTTTGAGAGAAACAGTTTCTATTTCTGGAAGGCTTACATTTTCAATTTTTGTTATAGACATTACAAACTGATTTTTATCAATTGTATCTTCTTTTCCTTCTTTTAAACGAGTAATTTTCCACACAGACTTATCAAGAATCGGCAGATAAAAAATATGACCTGTCTTTCTTGAAGCTTCTTTGTAGCATGCCCTTAATGCATTCACTTTATTTTTGTAATCTTCTTCATCAATGTTAATAGAAGAAGATTTGTTCACACTTTTTACTTCAAAAATATGAATCTGCCCTCTTTTATCTTTCATTACAAAATCTGGATAAGAAGAATGAACTCCATTCAGAAAATATTCATATTTAATTTCAGAATTAAGCGGAAAATTCTTTCCCCACAAAAATCTGGAATCTTCAAAAAGTGCATTTTCGTTTTTAGTGGCTTTATCAATTGAATTTGAACGAATATCTTTTAATAATTCCGCCCATTTTTTTTCGGCTTCACTGTCAAAAGAAAAATCAGTTTCCTTGTCTTTTCTGCACCAGATCCAGTCATCCAATGTAAGATTGTTTGTGTTTTCAATAAAACAGCTTTCTGCAGGAAAACCAACATCCTGGCAGACAATCATGCTTTTTTCATAATCACAAATATACTGTTCATAAGAAGATTTTATTGAACCAAGATGCTCTGTAAATAAAGTCCACTTTTTAAAATCCTCTGCATAATCGTAACAAAAATTCTGAATTTCATTGTCCTGCTTTTGCAGATTCTGATACAACTCAAAAATAGAAGTTGGAACAGTAGCATCGTCTTTAAGGTTTTCTGTAAATTCTTTTAAGTGATGTTTTTTAATGGAAGAAACGGTCTGCAATTTTACAGGCTTTACGCGAAATTTCTTTTCAATTTCAAAATCAGCATACAAGTTAACCTGTTTTGGTAAACGTTCATCCTTTGGAATAATTCCCCAAATCCAGGCAGTGCAGGCAAGGTGTTTAGCTTCTTCGCTTAAAGTTTCAAAATCCAAAAGTCTGGGATTACGGCGAACTCGTCCCATAACCTGTTCATCCAGCTGCTTGCTTTTTGAATCTCTAATCTGGTAAAGCATACAGGCACGGGGAATATCCCAGCCTTCTGAAATCACCATTTTAAAAATGATTACGGAAATTGTGGATTCTTTTCCTTTCATGTAATTTTTCCATTTTGCAACAGGAAGTTTTTTTAATCCGTTATCGTTGGTTTCGCCGCCTTTATCACTTATGTAAACCCATTTTAACTCCTGATGATTTTCCAGAGCCGGCATTATGTTGTTTTTTAATTCTTCTTCTGCTTTTTCTTTGTTGGAAATTTGAATTATAAAGCATGGATTTACTCCAAGAAGATTTATGTAATCTGTTCTGATTTGTTCAAATTTGGTCAGAGCATCATTCAGGCTGTCGGTTTCGCTGCACGGTTCCACTTGTTTTATAAGTTTTGCATTTTCTGCTTCCGTATTAGAAATTTCTACATCCGGCTCCTGCCTGCGGGAAAGTTTTGGTGTGGCAGAAAAATTTATGATTTGCGCAAAATATTCTTTCAATTCATCAAGATTGCTAGTGGCAATGTGACATTCATCTTTTATAAGGTAAACTGTCTTGTCTGCCTGCTTCATAAAAGTGTCGCCTGTAAGATTTTTTAGGAAATTCAGAAAAGTTCCTTCTTTTTTAAGTTTACTGGAATCTTTGTATAAATCCCGGGGAAGAACATACACATTGTAATCTGTTGGAATGTAAAGACTTCCTTCGCCACTGGAATCTGAATTTATTAAAAAAGAATTTATGTTTGGAAAAGTATTATTTTCTGCCAGAGTCACAAAGGATTCATAATTTTGCTGGGCAAGGCTGCTTTTTGAAAGAGTTGAAACTATGAATACGGCATTTTGATTTGCCGAAAGAATTCTATTCATAAAGTCTGCCATCATGTAAGTTTTGCCTGAGCCAGTTGGAGCTTTAAAAGTAATTTCTTTTTTTCCGCTTGCAAGAACCTGAACAAGCTTTGAAACAGCATTTTTCTGTAAATCTTTTGCTTCCTGTAACATTTTATTCACCAAGTTCCTTTTGAGTTTTTTCAAAGTTGCTGCAAACCCAGTCGATTTTTTCTTTTACAGTTTTGAACTTTTCTTTGCCGTAAAGAGTTTCGTCAATTACATCAAAAGGGGTCTGTCCCCTCGTGTTTTCAAAATTGGCAACAGATTCAATTTCGTAAACATCAAGGTTTCCGCCGTAAGGCTGGTTATCTTTAAGCCAGGGAAAATCTTTTGTACCGTCGTAACATTCACCTGTCATAATGCGCTTAAGGCGCTTGGAAGTTAC
>JAEDJS010000102.1 GCA_016296205.1 Treponema sp.
CATCAGCTTCTACAGAATAGAAACCAGAATCCCAGTTACCAAAGAAGTAGTCTTTACCTACGCCCAATTCTTCACATGAAGTAAGAGTAAA
This sequence comes from Treponema sp., assembly GCA_016296205.1. Classification (GTDB taxonomy): domain Bacteria; phylum Spirochaetota; class Spirochaetia; order Treponematales; family Treponemataceae; genus Treponema_D. Next base: position 92 of record JAEDJS010000102.1, read on the forward strand.
TACAGCAGCAGCAGCCATTGCAGCAGCCATAAATGCCTTAATTTTTTTCATAGTTTTTTTTCTCCTTAAAACTAAGTATTTATTTATTAACATGAACAAAAAAATTGTTCATAATTTACAATACATAAATTATAACCAACTTTTAAGAATTAAGTCAACTATTTTTTTATTATTTGAAGTTAACTCAGACACAAAAAATACAAAGACACTGCAAGCCTATTCCAAAATTTAGCAAAAGGTGGTAAAATCAATTTATATGCAAGGCACAGTAATAGACGGCAGTAATAATTTTTTTAAGGTTGAATGTGATGACGGAAATACCAGAACATGTTCAATAAAGGGTAAAATTCTAAAAACAGACAGCGATTACTACAATCCTCTGGCTCCAGGTGATAATGTTGAACTTGATCCATATAATATAGAAGATAACAAGGGGCAAATTCTTTCTGTTGTTCCGCGTAAAAACGAATTTGTGCGCTGGAACGTAAAAAAACGTCTTCCTCAACTTTTGGCTGCAAATCTTGACTACCTTCTTATTGTAACCACTGTAGACCAGCCGTCATTCAGACCCCGATTCATTGACCGGGCACTGGCTCAGGCAGAATATCAGAAAATAACACCAGTTATTATATGCAACAAATATGATTTAATAGACCAGACAGAAGATACCTCTGTAGAACCCCAGCTCCAGACATGGGAACAGGTGGGCTACAAAGTAATGAGGGTAAGCGCAAAAACCGGCGAAGGAATGGCAGATCTGGCAGCATTAATAGAAAACCATCTTAGTGCATTAGTTGGACAAAGTGGCGTTGGAAAAAGCAGTATCATAAATGTTCTAGACAATACATGCGTGCTTAAAACCGGAAGTTTAAGTCAGAAATACGGAAAAGGCTGCCACACAACTACAAAAGGCACATTAATTCACCTTGAACTTACAGAAAGCCTTATGGGATTTAAAGGGGCCATAGCAGATATCATTGACACTCCTGGGGTAAGGCGTTTTGTTCTTCACGACATAAGTGACCAGAACCTTCACCTTTATTTTAAGGAATTTGTTCCATTTATTGGCAAATGTGGATTCGGCATGAGCTGCTCTCACCTTCACGAAAAAAACTGTGCAGTAATTCAGGCAGTAGAAGAAGGGGCAATTAGTCAAATTCGATATGACAGCTGGAAAAAAATTGCCAACGAAATCAAAACTGGCAGTTGGGAAGACTAATGACTGATTACTACAAAGTTCTAGGTGTAAGAAAAAATGCAACTGCTTCAGAAATCAGGCATGCATATAAACTAAAGGCAAAACAGCTTCATCCGGATGTTACAGGCAAAGACAGCAAATCCTTCCAGGAACTTCTTGAAGCTTACGAAACTTTAAGCAATTCACGCTCAAGAAAATTATTTGATCAAAAGGAAGAAGCTTCTTACAGACCATGGGAACACAAAAAATCCAAAGACAGTTTTGATTACCGTAAATGGCTCATTGAACGTGGTGATGAAGAAAGTATGGCAAAATTGATTTTTCTTGACCTGATTCGCCACAATGAAGACATGGCAGTAAAGGAATTCAAAGAAATCAATATGAAATTTTCTAATTTTCGACTAAGCTACTGGTTTCCAAGAGAAGATTTTATGGATTTTGGTTTTATTCTTGCAGAAGAAATGGTATTGCGAAAGGAATATTACGAAGCAGTTATTCTTCTTGAACAGATTATAAAAATGGAATACAGTTACAGTTACTTTAAATTGTTTTTCCCGGAAGTAAAAGCACTGGCAAAAAACATTCTAAGGCATAACATAGAAGGATTCCTTAATGATGAACTTTTACTGGACTGTTACGAAAGAGCACTGGAACTGCAGTTTGGCCCAGTTGATGATAAATATTTTCTTTCTAAGATGAGTGAAGCCTACAAACGAATAGGTGATTTTGCAACTGCTGCTGGATGTTTAAAAGCTGCAGAATTAATTGGAAAATAATAGGAGATATTATGATAATTATTAAAAATGACGATCAAATTGCCGGCATACGAAAAAGCTGTCACCTGCTGGCGGACCTTTTTAATGAAATTATTCCAAAAGTTAAACCTGGTGTAAGTACAAAAGAAATTGATGACTGGTGCGTTGAATTTATGCATCGCTTTGGGGGAAAACCTGCATGGCCTAAAGAAGGGTTCCCGGCAGCAGCATGTATTTCTATAAATGAACAGGTTATCCATGGTGTTCCAAGCAGGAAAAAATTTGTAAAAGACGGCGACCTGGTAAGTCTTGATATAGGAATCGATTTAAACGGATATATTAGTGATTCTACTCACAGTGTTATGGTTGGCAATGTTAAACCTGAAGTAAAAAAACTTGTGCATGTTACACGAGAAAGTCTTCTGGCTGGAATTATGGCCTGTGTACCTGGAAACAGAATTAGAGATATTTCCAACGCAGTTTACGATATTTGCGGGGTACAGAATGGATACGGTGTTGTTTACGATTATTGTGGTCATGGTGTTGGCCTTGAAGTTCACGAAGATCCAAGCATTCCAAACTGTCCTAGTTCCGGTGCAAATCCACGCATTCAGGCAGGCATGGTTCTTGCAATTGAACCCATGATTAACATGGGAACAGCAGACGTTGAAATAGAAAAAGGCAGCGACTGGACTGTGGTAACATGTGACGGTTCTGTAAGCTGCCACGAAGAACACACAGTTGCAGTTTTCCCTGACCACACAGAAATATTAACAGACCTTAACTACAACGGCTGCGCAGTAAAAGTGTAAAAAAGGACACAAGTGTCATGCTGAATTTATTTCAGCATCTCTTTTGCACCAAAAGTGGCCTGCTG
>JAEDJS010000103.1 GCA_016296205.1 Treponema sp.
TCCAAGAAAACACATGTTAAACTGGACGGCACCATTTTGCCGTTCAGTTTAAACCCTCTTTTTTGTAGAAGGTGATAAAAAACTGGTGACTCTTTGTAAGCCACCAGTTGTATTAATCAATTATTTTTTTCCAAAAGGAGGATATCCATCATTATCTTTAATGTCTTCATCAATTTTTGCTGCAGCTTTTGTAAGTTCAGCTTTAATATCAGCACCATTTAAGATAGCCTCAAATGCATCTGAGAATGCAAGTGTAATTGTTGGATAAGCCGGATGATTTGGACGACTGATTGCATAATTTGACTGTTCATAAGCAATAGCCATTTTTGTTGGGTCCATATAAACTTCACAACGTTCAGCGAACTTGTTCAAAGCTGGGTAACAAGCATTTGTTTCCTGAACATCAAGGAAAGTTGTATCTGTCATCATGTAGTTCAAGAACTGACCAGCTTTATCTGGATTTTTAGAAGTTGCAGAAATACCCCAGATCCATGTTGCGTTTGGAGTACGTGTTCCCTGTCCAAAGTTTGGAAGTGGAAGTGCAATTACTTCATCACCCATAGCAGCTTCACAAGTCAAATAGTTCCAGTTTCCGTTCCATGCAATAGCTGTCTGACGTTTGTCATTGTAAAGAGTGTTTTCACCAGCTGATTTTGGTACAATCCAACCGTTTGTTCCCCATTTCTGGAAGTATTTCATAACATTTACAGAAGCATCGCTGTTTAATGTTCCTTCAGCAACCCAAGTATCACGATTAATAATATCTGAACCACCAGATGCCAATGTTTCGTAGAATCCGTATGTTCCCCATTCAGAACCTGCAATATTCCAAGACCACATTAAGTCTAATGGCCATGTTACTTCTGGAAGTGCAGCCAATTTTGTAAGAATGTCATCAAATTCTTCTGCAGTCCAGGCATCATCTACACTTGTAGGAATTCTGGCACCTACTTTATTCAAGTAAGTTTTATTACAGTACAAAAGAACTGTTGAATCTGCATAGCTGATAGCATAAAGTTTGTTATCAGCTGGATATGTACACTGGGCTACGTTAGAAGGAGTCATATCTTTAATGATTGCAGGATCAATATAAGGTTCTACAGACTGAATTACTCCAGACCAGGCAAGATTAGCCAAAACTGGACCATCAATTGAAATAATATCTGGTACATTTTTGTTTTTAATAAAACTTGCTAATTTTGAAGTATAAGAATCGTGTGGAGTATACATCAATTCAACTTTAATTCCTGTTTTTTCTGTAAAACGTTCAGCACAATCTTTAAGAGCCGACTGTTCCAAATCAGAACCCTGGAACATAATACTGATTGAATTTGATGATGATTTTTTTCCACCACATCCTACAAATGTAAATGCCGCAAGTACAGCAGCTGCAACTAATACTAATTTTTTCATTTTATTATCCTTGAGAATTATGAATCTCGTTTTGTTAAAGAAGGTCTCAGAACAATACTCTCTACCACAGAGTTGCCTTCTTTCTGTTCATTAGTTTTTTTAATTAATAAATCAAAACTTTCTGCCGCAATCTTATCCATTGGCTGGCTTACAGAAGTCAGAGTCGGGTAAGACATTGTACAAACGTTGATATTATCAAAGCCAACAATATTCAACTCTTCAGGAACTTTTATTCCTTTTCTATGAGTAGCATTTAATGCCTGAAGAGCGTAAAGGTCATTTACACAGAATAAACCAGTTTTCTTAGCTGTAAGTTTCGTCTGCATAAAATCATCCATGACTTCTGAAGCTTCTTCCAAATCTGAGTAGTACCAGTCTTTATCTCCAAAAACCTGGATATCTTGTTCATTAATACCTTTTTCAAGCAACCGCCTCTTAAAACCTTGAAACTTTTCATCTTCTTTTAGGCCAAAATAGAAGAATCTTTCACAATGATTGCTTAAAAAATAATCTGCAGCCAGACTACCACCTTCCAGGTGATCAATTCCAACTGAATTTAAGCCCTCAATGTTCCGTGCCATAACTACAACTGGAAATTTTGCAGTTTTTAGCACAGGAATCATTTCAGACTTTACTTTCGTCATACAGATAAGCATTCCATCTGCCTGACGAGCCATCATTTTAGTAACTATGTCCTTCTCTTTTTCACTGTCACCTTTAGAATTAAAGAAAATCATTGAGTAGCCACTTTCAACGCATTTCTCCTCAACTTCAGATAAAAGTTTAGAAAAGAAAGGATTTTCAATATCCGGCAGAATAACTGCAATAAGTCTGGATTTTCCTGCCGCCATGGTTCGGGCAGTTTCATTTGGACAAAAGCCGGACTGTTTTACCAGTTCCATAACTTTTTCCTTTGTTTTTTCAGAAACTTTATTGCTTCCGCTGAATACTCTAGATACAGTTGCAAGGGATACACCCGCTGCATCTGCCAGTTCTTGCATAGTTGTAATTGATGTAAGCGCTTTCATATTTATAATGATAGCGCTTACATTTTTATATGTCAAATTTTTTTTTGATTTTTTTTATAATTTAGCAATTATTTCCCTGATATTTGTTGTTTTTTGAGATTTAACTGCACAAAAGAAACCTGAAAATTTTGAAATTACTCTTTCCCCATTCCTATAGTTTAAATATAAGTATTCCTGATTACCGGTCTTTCTTTTAAAAATAGATCCTTTAAGGAGAGTTTTTTTAAGATCGATTTCTATTGATTGGGATAAGCCCATATTGAATTTTCATTATCATTCGTAATAATTTCACTGGAAGTATTTTGAAAAGCGGAAACAGTAATCATTTACTTAAATAACTTTTCCATATTCATATATTGAATCACTTGGTAAATCTATGCGGTCATTCCAATAAACACAAGTTC
>JAEDJS010000051.1 GCA_016296205.1 Treponema sp.
GGGAAGTTCCTTATGAAGAAGCAATCAAAAAGTATAACGTTGGTGATAAAATCAATGTTTACGTTGTATCTGTAGACACAGAAAAAGGAAAGGTTGGTTTCTCTGTACGTGAATTCAAGAAGCAGCAGGCTCGCAACGAAATTTCACAGTACATGTCAAATAATAACAGCGATGACGACGGTTCTTATTCAATCGGCGACAGTCTCAAGTTAAAAAGCGACAACTAATTTCTTTTTAAGAAGTTGACCAATAATTCTAAAAGTGGAAAGAGAAAAATCGATGGGTGTAACTGAATCAACAGAATGTGAAAAACTCAATGCACTCATCGAAATAAATGAGCGCATTAATACCAGTTATACTGATGTTAATGCGCTTTTAGTTTATATACTCGAAAGTGCTATGAAACTGGTAGAATGTGAAAGTTCTTCACTTCTTCTGGTAAATAAAAGTGATTCTATGCTTCATTTTTGCGTTGCTTTAGGACCTAAAGGGGCGGAAGTAAAGAATTATGTAGTAAGCAAAGAAAGTATTGCAGGATGGGTTGCATCTAATAATCAGCCTTTGATAATAAATGATGTGGCTAATGATCCCCGTTTTAATTCCAATATTCAGCAGAAAACAGGTTATCTTACAAAGTCAATGATTGCCATTCCAATGCAGGTAAAAAATGTTTGTCTTGGAGTTATTGAACTGATTAATAAATCTTCCGGTGAATTTGCTGATAAAGATTTAGAACTTCTTACTATTTTTGCAAATCAGGCGGCCATTGCTTATTCTAATGCAGACACTTATAAAACTGCAAAAAATCGCATTGATGATCTGGAAAAAGCGGTCAAGAAAAATTCAATTTATCATGAATTTGTTTATAAAAGCAGAGTTGTTAAGGATATTCTTGCTGTAATTGATGAGCTTGCCAAAACTAATTCTTCTGTTCTGATTATGGGAGAAAGCGGAGTAGGAAAGGAACTTTTTGCAGAACAGCTTCATATTAGAAGTAACCGTTCAAACAAACCTTTTATAAGAGTTAACTGTGCGGCCCTTAATCCAAGTCTTCTTGAAAGCGAACTTTTTGGTCATGTTAAAGGTGCGTTTACAAGTGCAGTCAGCAGTCAGAAAGGTAGATTTGAAAGTGCAGACGGGGGAACAATTTTTCTTGATGAAATTGGTGAGCTTCCTCTTGACCTTCAGTCAAAGCTCCTGAGAGTGCTTCAGTCCAGACAGTTTGAACGAGTTGGTTCCAGTGAAACTATAACTGTAGATGTTCGTGTAATTGCAGCTACAAATAGAAATCTGGAGGAGATGGTTAATCTGGGCACTTTTAGAAGTGATTTGTATTATCGTCTGAATGTTTTTCCACTGAATATTCCGCCGTTAAGGCAGCGTACAGAAGATATTGATTTACTGGCAGATTTTTTCCTTGAGAAAATGAAGCTGGAAACAAAGAAAAATTTTGAAGGTTTTTCGGAAGGTGCAAGAACTGCCCTGCGAAATTATTATTGGCCTGGTAATGTTCGTGAGCTGGAAAATACAATTGAACGGGCTTGTGTTCTGGGAAAAGTTCCCCTAATTCATGCTCAGGATTTAAGAATTCCTGGTGCTTCAGAAAAACTTGAATATTCTACTGATATGACTCTTTTTTATCAGAATCAGGAAGTGGATAAAACATTAAAAACTGCTCTTAATGCGTTTAAGAAAAGTTATGTTACAAAAATACTGGAAGAAAACAACTGGAATCAAACAGAAACAGCAAAAGTACTGGACGTTACAAGGACTTACATCACTAAGTTAATGTCTGACTTGAATATTTCTGCCAAGTAGTATATAATTTATAAGATTTTTTTAGGAGAATTAAAATGTCAACAGAAAAGAAAAAAACAACAAGTGAAAAACTCAGCTCAATAATCGGTAAATACAAAAGTGTAATCATCGGTGTAGTGGCAGTAATTGTAATTGCAATTGCCGCAGCAGCCGTAATTGCAGGTATTACAGACAGCTCTAAATTAAAGGCTCTTTCTGCAATCGATCAGATTGAAGCAGACTTTGTTAAAGAAGGTGAAGATTTAGCAGTACGTCAGGATGCAGCTCTTGAAGCTCTTAATGCTTATGTTGGTAAAAACGGTGTAGCTGGTGTTCGTGCAAATTTTCTTGCAGCAGAAATTGCATATCAGAAGAAAGATTTTGAAGCAGCAAAGAATTTTTATTCTGAAGCAGCAAAAAAATCAAAAAAAGCATATACTGGGGCTCTTAACTATGTAAATGCTGCAGTTTGTGCAGAAGAAACTGGTAACAATGAAGAAGCAATTAAACTCTACGAAGAAGCTGTTAAAGATAAAGAATTCCTTTACAGAGCAACAGCCCTTTTGAATCTTGGAAGAGTAAAAGAATCTTCTGGTGATTTTGAAGGCGCTGTAAAATCTTATCAAAAACTTTGTGATGAATATCCTTCTGATGTTTGGGTAAACTTTGCAAAATCAAGAATTATTGCTCTTAAAGCAGCAAACAAAGTTGAAGAATAATCTTTTAAGGGCAGGCACTTTTGCTTGCCTTTTATTTTTATTGTTTATAAATATCTCTTGCGGACTGGATTCTTTTTATGTTCTGGAACCTCCTGCTATTTATGGTAACCAGCCAACTTATCAGAGTTCCGACTATACAAAAAAATTTTTTAGTTTTAGAACAGAAGAAAAGGGAACTAATGATGTTTATCTTTCCAGTTCATCAGAATTTAAATTTTCAGGTACAGAAATTTATTATAAAATTTTCAAAGGCTATTCAATTATGCTTTCCGTTGAATCAAGAATCAACGAAGTAAATAATTCAACTTATTATACTCAGGCAGCCGAAAGATTAATTTCAACTTATAAATATCAGCAGTTAAAATTTTCTTCCGGAAGTTTTATTCCTCTTGTAAAGGCTACAGGTAACAATCAATATGTTTATATCAGACTTACTGATTATAATAATGAGGATTTTAGGCAGGGGATTTGTATTGGCAATATTGGTGTTGAAAAATTTAACGAAAGCATGGCTTTAAAAGACGGCTCTGGTAATCTGGTGCTTCCAAGAAGAAATTATGGTGGTAACGAGTCACTTACTTTTAATTTTGGCGGCGATGATAAAGACCACGACTGGGTTCCTCATATAAAAAATTTTGACGGCTGGACTGAAGAAACAGATATTGATGTATTTGACAATTCTACAGAAAACAGTGAAGATGAAAATGCCTGGTATGTAAGTATGTATGCCGTAAGTGTTGGACGTGACACAACTTTTACAGATTCTTACAGCCTTCTTCTTCACCTTGGAGAAGTTAAAATAATGGTTGGTGAAGAGAACTAAACCTATTGACAATTTTTTTGTGATGATATATTATATTGTTCATTGGTCCCTTAGCTCAGCTGGATAGAGCACATGCCTTCTAAGCATGCGGTCGACAGTTCGATTCTGCCAGGGATCAATTTTTTTTGCCTTTTTAAACTTTTCGTAAAAATATTTAATCTTTAAAAAATATCTGTTTTATAAAAAATTATCTCTATAAATTTTTATGATGTAGATTATATGAATTGATAAAAAAAGGATGACCGGTATTTTAAGTGCTTAAGTTAACTCAATTTACGGCCATCCTTTATGAAGGTTATTCCTTTGGTTTGTTTGGAATTACCAGGTTGAGTATAATTCCTACAACAGTGGCAAGAGCAACTCCGCCTAATTTGAATGTAAAGCTGCTGCCCATCTTAAACTGCAGGATTCCGCCGCCAATACCAATAACAAGGATTACACTGGAAATTGTAAGGTTGCGTTTGTCCTGATAGTTAACTCCGCTTTCTACCAGTGTTCTAAGACCGCTGGAAGCAATAAGACCGTAAAGAAGTGTACAGATACCACCCAGAACAGGAGTTGGAATTGTACCAATTAATGCACCGAATTTTGGACAGAAGCTTAAAATTACAGCAATAACTGCAGCACCGCCGATTACCCAAACTGAGTAAACTTTTGTGATTGCCATAACGCCAATGTTTTCGCCGTATGTTGTGTTTGGAGGTCCACCCCAGAGAGCAGCCCAGGCAGTTGCAACACCGTCACCGCAAAGTGTTCTGTGCAAACCCGGATCTTTTGTAAAATCTCTTCCAACTACTTTTGAAGCAGAAAGGGTATCGCCTAAGTGTTCGCAGATTGTAGAAATAGAAACAATTACAAATGTAAGGATTGCAACAATATTGAATTTTGGAGCCATCCAGAAATATTTTCCGGCTTCGTTTTTTTGGAGAAAAGGAAGACCAATCCAGCTTGCTTCCTTTACAGAAGAGAAATCAATCAACTTAAAGCTTGGTAAAATTGCTCCCATAATAAGGCAGAAAAGATATCCGCCAATAAGACCAATCAAAATGCTTATTGTATTGAAGAAGCCTTTCATAAAGATTGTGGCAATTACAGCAATGGCAAGAGTAACAAAGGCAATGCATGTTGCAATAAGTGAATATTCGTTGTTAATGTACATTGCTTCGTTGATTGCAGTTGGTGCAAGAGACATACCGATTACTACAATTACAGAACCTATTACTACTGGTGGAAGGGCTTTATCAATCCATCCTTTGCCTGTAAATCTGATAATAAGAGCAATCAGACAGTAGAATAAACCTGAAAAAATTGCACCTCCCATGGCATAAGCAGGTCCAAGATCCGGGTCCTGTCCGATAGCAATAAGTGCCGGGATAAATGCAAAAGATGATCCTAAAAATGCAGGAACTTTTGCTCCTGTAATAAGGATGTAAATCAATGTACCAGTTCCGGCTGTGAACAAAGCAGTTGAAGTGCTTAATCCTGTAAGAAGCGGAACTAGAACTGTAGCGCCAAACATAGCAAAAACGTGCTGGATGCTTAATGGAATCCATTTGCCAATACTTGGTCTGTCGCCTGGCATGAGTATTTCGTTGTTATTACTCATTTGTTTCTCCTTTTTTTTTGATTAGCATAAAGTTGAATTTTACACTAATCTAAAATTATAAAGCTATGAGAAACAAGTGTCAAATGTTTTTGGACAATTTGAGCTTTATTAATAAATATTATTTGGAAGACAGCAGCTGGTTCAGGTAATTTTTTGATTCACAGCAGTTTGGGAAAATCTTTAAAGCATTCTGGTAGCTTTTAATTGCTTCTGCTTTATTCCCTGTGTGGTTGTAGGCATAAGCCTGAGTTGAATAAATTGAATACCAGTCAACTTTTGATTTTTCCAGCGACTGGTTGCCTGTTAATTCTTCCATCTTTTTTAAGCCTTCCCGATAGTTCCCGTAAGGACTTGGAATGCAGCAGAGAAATGAATTTCTCATAACATAAGCCGGTGTGTAAGTTGGATCAAGACTGATTGCTTTTTTTGTAAGACCTGAAATTTTGGGAATCATTACAATTGCGTACTGCATCAGTGGTTTAATTGCTGAATTCTGAAATATAAGTTTTGCATATAAAGTGAGGTTTTCTGCATCCTGTCCAAAATTCATTGATTTTTCGATATGGGAAATTCCTTTGTCAAAAGCAATTTCAGCTTCTTTTTTTTGATTACGGTAGTATTTGTCCAATCCCAGAATGTAATCATTGTATGCCTGGTATGTCTCGTATTCTTTTCCGGAAAAATTTTCTGAAAGATATGTACAGTTTTCCTGGTAAAGACTGTGGATTAACTGTTGGGACGCTGTTGTTTCGTATACTATATTGATAAAATCTTCCAGTGGCTGAGGCATTCTGTTGTAGCCGAACAATGGAAGGGAAAAAACCGAGAAAAAGATGATTATTGATTTTTTTATATTCATTCTTGTACCTTTTTTAAAGTATTTTCAGACTAATTATAAGGTGTTTTAAGTTAATTTGCAAGATAATTTTCAGAAATGGATCTGTTTTTGTTTATTAATTGTGTTTTTTGCAGCTTTTTTTAGGGAATATAATCTTGTAATCTATTCCATATTATTAATAAATTTGGTATATTTTAGTTATGTTAGACATTCAGAATTTAAGCGTTAATATTGAAGAAAAACCAATTCTTAAAGGTATAAACCTTTGTGTTAAAAAGGGTGAAACTCACGTTCTTATGGGCCCAAACGGTGCGGGAAAATCAACTTTAGGCTACACTCTTATGGGTAATCCAGAATATTCTGTTACCGATGGAAAGATTTTATTTGATGGCCAGGATATTACAGACTTTTCTGCCGACAAGCGTTCCAAGGCTGGTATGTTTCTTAGTTTCCAGGATCCCCTTGAAGTTCCAGGTGTTACTCTTGAAAATTTTATCCGCTCTTCAATGCAGCAGGTAACTGGGCAGAAAGTAAAATTGTTCCAGTTTACAAAAGAACTTGAACAGGCAATGAATGTTCTTAACATGAATCCTTCTTATGCCAACCGTGACCTTAATGTAGGTTTTTCCGGTGGAGAAAAGAAAAAGAGTGAAATCCTCCAGCTTTTGATGCTTAAGCCAAAACTTGCTATTCTTGACGAAACAGACAGTGGTCTTGATGTTGATGCTGTTCGAATAGTAAGTAAAGGTATTCTTGAATATCAGAAAAAAATGGATGGTGCTCTGATTATTATTACTCACTCAACTCGTATTCTTGAAAGCCTTAATGTTGACTATACACACGTTATGGTTAAGGGCAAAATCGTTCACACAGGCGACGGATCTCTTGTTCAGAAAATCAATGACCATGGTTTTGATCAGTTTATTCCAGAAGAAATCAAAGAAGAGGAACGAAGAGCAAGACTGATGGCAGCCGCAAAAGAAGCAATGGCTCAGGCAAAAGCAAATGCCGCTACAGAAGTAGGAGCTGTTGATGCTAAAGGAGCTTACCTCTGATGGCAGAAGATAAAACACAGGTAAATGACATTGACCGTTCTTTGTATGACTTTAAATATGAAGAAAAAGAAGAAGATTTTTACAAAGTTCGGCAGGGGCTTGATAAATCAATTGTAGAAAGAATCTCAGAAGAAAAAAACGATCCTCAATGGATGAAGGAATTCCGTCTTAAATCTCTGGAGCTTTTTAATTCAATAAATGAACCAGACTGGGGCCCATACATTAAAGATCTTGATATTGGTAAAATCGTAACTTACGTAAAGCCAAAAACAGAAATGGCCGCAAAATGGGAAGATGTTCCTGCTGATATTAAAGATACTTTTGAAAAACTCGGTATTCCAGAAGCAGAAAGAGCAAGTCTTGCAGGTGTTGGTGCTCAGTACGACAGTGAAGTTGTTTATCATAACGTTATTGATGAAGTTGCAAAACAGGGCGTAATCTACACAGATTTTGAAAGTGCTCTTAAAAGTCCGGAATGGGGACCAATGGTGCAGGAATATTTTATGCATCTTGTGCCTCCCAGTGACCACAAATTTGCCGCTCTTCATGGTGCTGTATGGAGTGGAGGAAGTTTTGTTTACGTTCCAAAAAATGTTAAAGTAAGCATTCCTTTGCAGTCATATTTTAGATTGAATGCAGCTGGTGCCGGTCAATTTGAACATACTCTTATTATTGTTGATGAAGGTGCTGACCTCCATTTTATTGAAGGCTGTTCTGCTCCAAAATATAATGTTGCAAACCTTCATGCCGGTTGTGTTGAACTCTTTGTAAAGAAAAATGCAAAGCTTAGATATTCAACAATCGAAAACTGGTCTAAGAATATGTATAACCTTAATACTAAGCGTGCACTGGTAGAAGAAGGCGGTGTAATGGAATGGGTTAGCGGAAGTTTTGGAAGCCATATTTCCTATCTGTATCCAATGACAATTCTTAACGGCGACCATGCAAAATGTGAATTTACAGGTATTACTTTTGCTGGTGAAGGTCAGAATCTGGATACTGGTGCAAAAATGGTTCACAATGCTCCATACACAAGTTCCGTAATCAACACAAAATCTATCTCAAAAAGCGGTGGAATCAGTACTTACAGAAGTTCAGTTGTAGTGAACAAAAAGGCAAAGCATTCTAAAGCAAGTGTAAGCTGCCAGAGCCTTATGCTGGACAGTAAAAGCCGTTCAGATACAATTCCTGCCATGAATATTTTTACAGACGATTGCGACGTTGGCCATGAAGCAAAAATCGGACGCATCAGTGATAAAGCAATTTTTTATTTGATGAGCCGTGGAATTAGTGAAGAAGATGCAAAAGCAATGATTGTAAGTGGTTTTGCAAATCCAGTAAGCAAGGAGCTTCCACTGGAATATGCGGTAGAAATGAATAATCTTATTCGTCTTGAAATGAAGGGGAGCTTATAATGAAACTTGATGCAAACAGATTTCCTTCACGCACATATAATTTCCTTAAGATTAATGAATTTCCAATGGATGTTCAGATTAAAGGATGGGCAAATTATACAGTAAACAATACAGACAGTACTCCGCTGCTTGTAAAAAATATTCCTCATGATGCAGAATCTATTGATACATCACTTGGTAAAGAATTTGATATTTTGCTTGATAAAGATAATAAAAATTCTAATTCATGTGGAGACACTCTTGTTATTCCGGAAAATTTTGTATGTCCGGATTTTGTTAACATTAAATTTGTTAATGCAAGAACTGTTGTTACAAAAAGCGACATTGTTGTTCATGCAAAGGAAAATTCAAAATCAACTGTAGTTCTTTCTTTTGAAAATGCAGATTTTAAAGAAGGGGGAATTGTTAGCCGTCTTAGACTCCTGTGCGAAAGTGGTTCCAATCTTACTGTTGTGCTTTTGAATCTTGCAGGCAGTAATTGTGAAATATATTCATCGGTTGGTGCTCTCGTAAAAGAAAATGCCAGCTTAAAAATTATTGATGTTCAGCTTGGAGGAAAAATCCTTTTAAGTGGTTCTCATGTTGTTCTTGAAGGCAGAAAATCTATTTTTGAAGGCCGAACATGTTACGGTGCCAGAGACAATCAAAATGCTGATATAAATTATGTTGTTAAGCATCTGGGCAAAGAGTCAGAAAGCCGCATGAATGTTACTGGTTTTGTAAAAGATAATGCAAAGAAAACATGGCGGGGAACAATCGATTTTGTAAACGGCTGCCGCAATGCTTTTGCTGATGAAAACGAAGATGTGCTCCTCCTTAATCCGGAAGTGGTGAATAAAAGTCTTCCAATTATTCTTTGTGATGAAGAGGCTGTAGAAGGAACACACGGAGCTTCCATCGGTCGTCTTAATTTAGATATGCTCTTCTATCTTCAGAGTCGTGGCCTTACTAAAGAACAGTCAGAAAACATGATGGCTAAAGGAAAAATTTATGCTGCAGTTAACAATGTTTTTGGACTTGCAGAAATGGAAAAAGCTGAATCTTTGGAAGAAAGTGTAAATAAATATATTGAGGGAATTTTTGATGAAAATTGATGTTCAGGAAATTCGCAAAGATTTTCCAATTTTAAATCTCCCAGAAAATAAAGACTTGATTTATCTGGACAGTGCTGCAACAAGTCACAGACCATTATGCGTTATAGAAGCAATCCATAATTTTTATAAAGAAGCAAACGCAAATCCTTTGCGGGGATTATATGATTTGAGTGTAAAAGCTACTGATATGTATGAAAATTCAAGAGCTACAGTGGCAGATTTTATTAATGCCGGTAATCCTTCCCAGATTATTTTTACCAGAAACTGTACAGAAGGCATGAATCTTATTTCTTATGCATGGTGTGATGAGTTTTTGAAGGAAGGGGATGAAATTGTTGTTTCTGTTATGGAACATCATTCAAATATTTTACCATGGCAGATGGCTGCTCAGCGAAAAAAGTGCAGTCTTGTTTACCTTGAATGCAACTCAGAAGGAATAATTACTCAGGAAGAATATCAGTCAAAAATCAATTCAAAAACCAGACTTGTTTGTATTGGTCATGTAAGCAATGTTCTTGGAATTACAAACCCTGTTAAAGAAATTACTGCCTATGCCCACAAGGTTGGTAACGGCGGAAAAGGTGCCTGCGTTGTTGTTGACGGTGCTCAGTCGGCTCCTCATATTAAAGTTGATGTTAAAGACATTAACTGTGATTTCTTTAGTTTTAGCGGTCACAAACTTCTTGGTCCTATGGGAATCGGTGCACTTTATGGCAAAATGGAAATCCTTGAGCAGATGCAGCCTTTTATGCGGGGTGGCGAAATGATTGAATATGTTACAAGGGAAAGTGCAACTTATGCAGAAGTGCCTCATAAATTTGAAGCTGGAACGGTTAATGCCAGTGGAGCAGTTGGACTTGCCGCCGCTATTGAATATTTAAAAAATATCGGAATGTCCAGCATAGAAGAAAATGAAGCGGAGCTTTCTAAAATTTTGATTAACGGATTAAAGAATGTTCCTTATGTTACGGTGCAGGGTTCAAGTGATCCTTCTAAACACAGTGGTATTGCTTCATTCACTCTGGAAGGTGTTCACCCTCATGATATTGCCAGTATTCTTGATTCAGAAAAAATTTGCGTAAGGGCAGGACATCATTGCGCTCAGCCGTTGATGCAGTATCTCAATGTTGGTTCAACTGCAAGAGCAAGCCTTTATCTTTATAACACAGAAGATGAAGTAAATAAATTCCTTGAAGCCATTTCAAATGTAAGAAAGTGGTGCGGTTACTGATTATTTTTACTGGAGGAGAAAATGGATTTAAAATCACTTTACACAGAAATTCTTAATGAACACAATATTAACCCAAATCATAAGGGTGTTATGGAAAATCCTACAATTACTCTGCAGGGAGTAAATCCTAGCTGCGGTGACAACATTTACCTTCAGTTAAAACTCGACCAGAACAATATCATTACAGAAGGAAGCTTTAATGGAAGCGGTTGTGCAGTTAGTCAGGCCAGTGTTGATATGATGCTTGATAATATTATTGGAAAGTCAAAAGATGAAGCACTATCACAAGCTGAACTTTTTATGCGGATGATAAAAGGAGAAGCTTCTGGTGATGAACTTGAACCTTTGGATGAAGCTGCAGCCCTTTCTAATATAAGCCACATGCCGGCCCGTGTAAAATGTGCTGTTCTTGGATGGCACACAATGCAGAATATGCTCAACACCGGTAATAATACTGGAAGCGCCAGCTGTGAACACTGTAAACAGGGTACATGTTCCACAGAAGATATGTAATTTCTATAAGCTGGAATTTTTCTAAAAAAAATTTGTGCGCCTTAAAATTTAGTGTTATAATTTTAATATGTTAAGTTTTCATATTGAATTTTCTTTTTTTGTAGCCGCACTTATTTTAGATTTTATTCTCTTTGTAAAAACAGTTAAGAAAAAGAATGCTCTTGACAAAAAGCCTCTGCTAATAGCAGGAGAAATTTTTTGTTTTATTTATCTGCTAACAATTTTACTTGAATTTCCTGATGGTTTTTATAATCAGAACACAAGAGAAATCTATGTGCAGCTTTATTTTGTAAATGAAGTATCTTTTAACATTCTTCTTCTGATTTTTCTTCGCTATACCATGCAGTTAATATTTAAAGAAGAAAGTATTGCTTTTAAGATTATCTGGTATTTTATGATAGGCTTCTGCTGTATAGACAGCTTTGTAATGATTTCCAATGTTTTTCCTGGCCATACTTATCAATGGGCAATGCAGCTTAAAGAAGCTAATTTTATCGTCATTGAAAAAATTGTAAATGAACCAGAAGGCCGTAGAATTATTACCCAGAATGTAATTAAAGGTCTTACTAAGGACGGTGGATTCTGGACTATTCCTCATTATTTTTATATTTATCTGTCATGTGCACTTATTATTAGTTTTTACCTGGTAAAGTGTTTTTCTATTCCAAGAATATATCGTGTTCTGTATTTTACTTTGAGTGGAGCAATTATTCTTCTTATCGGATGGAAAACTTATCATAATTTTTCTAAGCCTTTGATAGTCTGTGATTCAAGCCAGCCAATATATTCAATTTTTGTGGCGGCAATGTATTTTTATATTTACCATAACCGTTCAATACTTATGCTGCTTAACGTATGGAAAATTTCTCAGAATAAGTTGAATGACCCGATTCTTCTTTTTGACATGAATAATAAACTTGTTGATTTTAACACAAAGGCAAAAGATAATTTTGGGCTTGATTTAGAAACAGATGTGCTTGAACTTTCATTGAGTAATTTCCTTAAGAATCAGTTGAATAATCAGGTTACTTTACGCCAGACTTCAACAGTGGAAGATGTAACAATTTTTATACCGCCTTCAGAGAGACTTGTTTACAGCCTTGATTATAATGTAATCCGGGATAAGAAAAAGCGGCTGGTGGCTACACTTTTGATTTTTAATGATGTTACTCAAATATCAAAAATGTATCGTACCCTTGATGATTATTCTGTAAAAGATGAACTTACAGGCCTCAAGAATAAAGTTGCACTTCAGAAAAAAATTGCAGAACTCAACATGTTCCGCCGTTTTCCATTTTCTGCTCTGGTATGCGAAATTAAAGGTCATGCTACAATAAGAGACGGAATTGGTCAGGAAACTGCAGATCGGGTTGCAAGATATGTTGGTGATATTCTTCTTTCTGAACTTAAACATGAACATTTTGCTTCTTACAATGATGGCGTGATTACAATCCTTATGCCTACAAACGATGAAAAATACGTAGAAGAGTTTGCCAGAAATTTTGATAAGAAACTTATTGAACTTAATCCCCTTGATTGTCCTGTTTCTATTGATTACGGCATCAGACAGAAAACTACTCCTGACGATGATATGCAGACTGTTATCAATAATGCTCAATTTGCGTTGTATCGTAAAAGAGTTCGCAAAGGAGATGTGGCAAATAAGGAATTTATTGAAAGCTTAAGAAAAACTCTGGAAGAAGCAAATGAAGGCGAAACAAAAGCTCACTGTGTAAGAACAAGTAAACTGGCTGTTGGATTGGGACGCCGTCTTGGTTACAGTGATGAAGTGCTAGAAAAACTTGATCTTCTTGCTCAATTCCATGATATTGGCAAACTGTCTGTTCCTGATAAACTTCTTATGAAAGATTCGTCATTAACAAATGATGAAAGGGAAGTGATGGTTATTCATACAATTCGTGGAAAAGAAATTGCAGAAAAGACTCCGGATCTTCAGTGTATTGCAGATGAAATTCTTTATCATCATGAAAGGGTAGACGGTACTGGATATCCTTCCGGCTTAAAAGGTGAACAGATTCCTATTTTGAGCAGAATCATGGCTATTGTTGATTCTTTTGATGTAATGACTCATAATAGGCCTTATCACAAAGCTATATCAATTGACAGTGCAATTAAAGAACTTAAAGACTGTGCCGGAACTCAATTTGATAAATCTCTTGTTGGTGCTTTTATTGGTATGATAGAAGGCCGAAGCAATCACGATTTGGATCAGGAATTTGGTTATCTTGAAGAAGTTGATTAGAACATTATTCGGCATGTGTTTTAATTGTATGTAAATTTTTATATAAAAAAAAGGGGCTGTCCAATAAGTTCTGTCATGCTGAATTTATTTCAGCATCCACACTATATATAGTGCTTAAGTTTCTGAATCAGGTTCAGAATGTCTGAATCAGGTTCAGAATGACAGAAGCTTAATTCTTTTGGGACAGCCCCTTTTTATGGCTAGTGCCTTTTATCTGTTTTTAAGAAAATTACTTTCTTTTATTAACAGCGTCTTTAAGTGCTTTACCAGCTTTGAATTTTGGTGCTTTGCATGCAGCAATTTTTACTTCTTCACCAGTCTGAGGGTTGTGTCCTTTTCGTGCAGCACGTTTAGATACATCGAATGTACCAAAACCAATAAGCTGTACAGGTTCACCTTTTGTCAAAGATTTTGTTGTGATTGCAACGAATGCTTTTACAGCAGCTTCTGAATCTTTTTTTGAAAGACCAGTTTCTTTTGCAATTGCTTCAACTAATTCTGCTTTGTTCATAATAATACTCCCTTAGGATTAATAGATTTTTTTGAATCCCACCCGTATTCCTACTAAGGATTCGTTCTTCTATTATAACCTTGAATTTCGTATTTTTCTAGTGTTTTCTTTCTTTTTTTGAACTTTTTTAGTTTTTGCAGTCTGAATAATTTTTTTTAAAAAATAAAAAAAATTTTAAAAAAATTTTAAAAAGCTATTGACTCTTTTTTTTCATTAGTGTATATTAATAATCGTTAACGACAAGCACAAAGCAGGTTATTAACTAACCGAAAGGTTAAATGGACGATTAGCTCAGCTGGTACGAGCGTCTGGTTTACACCCAGAATGTCGGGAGTTCGAT